>CAIKXA010000021.1 GCA_903831295.1 uncultured bacterium
CGAACACTGGCTGAACAGATCGCTGACGAATATGGGCGTCGAGATCTATTAAAGTTTGGCGCGCGACCAGACAACCTTGTTGATCCCCCGCGCGTGGTTGGGATTACCATCTAAGAACAGCATGACAACTGAACACCCCATAAAACTTCTTTATGAACAGCGGCAATTGCCGATCTTTCAGAATCGCATGTATGACAGTGCTGAAGAGGCGAAGGCATGCCCCAAAGGCGACATGCGTTTGGTGGAAGATCTTGGGAGCGGTCTTGTATATAACGCAGCATTCCAGCCTGAATTGATGGTCTACGACGCGCACTATCAAAATGAACAAGCTGTAAGCCAGTTATTCCAAGAACATCTTGAAACAGTGGCAAGCATCATTGATCGCGTCATGGGTCGCGAGTCCATTGTCGAAGTTGGTTGCGGCAAAGGATTTTTTCTTGAACTTCTTCAAGCAAAAGGCTTTGATATCTCAGGATTTGACCCAACCTATGAGGGAACAAATCCCCGTGTGAGGAAGCATTACTTCAAGGCAGGCGTGGGTATTCAGGGCAAAGGCTTGGTGCTTCGTCATGTGATGGAACATATTCAGAATCCAGTTCAGTTCTTACACCAGCTCAAGGAAGCCAATGGCGGTGGCGGAAAGATTTACATTGAAGTTCCCGTGTTTGATTGGATCTGCGAACACCGAGCATGGTTTGATATTTTTTACGAGCATGTCAACTACTTTCGGATCTCTGATTTCCACCGCATGTTTGGGAAAGTCATTGAAAGCGGCACTGTATTTGGCGGGCAATATCTTTACGTGGTCGCTGATCTGTCAACCATTCGCAATCCAACAATTGATATGGACGACCGCGTTCACTTTCCAGAAAATTTCACTGAAACACTCTTCAAGAATCCCTCAGCGTCCACAGTTTGCGCCATTTGGGGCGGAGCTTCAAAGGGCGTCATCTTTGCCTTGTTAAAGGGCCGCAACGGTCAACCCGTTGACATGGTCATCGACATTAATCCTGCAAAGCAAGGCAAATTTCTAGCCGCTACTGGCCTGCAGGTTCTTTCGCCATCACAGGCATTAACCCGACTCCCAGTGGCCTCAACCCTATACATTATGAATTCCAACTATATGAAAGAAATTAAACACATGTCCAACAATAAATTTAATTATGTCGGAGTCGACCAATGAGTCAATTTCAATCCGAAGTGCTGACGCGAATAGAAGCAGTTTCAACTAATAACTCATTGCGCCAATCCGCTGCGGTTTTTACACAAATTTCAATCGCCTCCCAATATTCCTACAACTTTTCGTGGCAAGGGCGCCCCATCATTCAATATCCACAAGATATGGCCGCCATGCAGGAATTAATCTGGGAAATCAAGCCGGACTTGATTATTGAGACGGGTATCGCGCATGGAGGCTCGCTCATTTTCAGCGCGTCTATGTTGGCGTTGATTGACATGTGCGACGCGATCGAGTCGGGTAAATCCATAAATCCAAAAGTTTCTAACCGCAAGGTGCTTGGGATTGACATTGACATCCGCGCCCACAACCGCGCCGCCATCGAGGCCCATCCAATGGCCTCGCGCATCCAAATGATCCAAGGATCGAGCATTGCGGCGGACATTATTGCGCAGGTGCGTGCTGTGGCAGCAAAGTATTCGCGGATACTTGTTTGTCTTGACAGCAACCACACCCATGACCATGTGCTTGCGGAACTCAACGCATACGCGCCACTGACAAGCGTTGGGAGTTACTGCGTTGTATTTGACACGATCGTCCAGGACATGCCGAAAGAAATGTTTCCAGACCGTCCTTGGGGACCTGGCAATAATCCAAAGACTGCGGTATGGGAATATCTAAAAACGCACAAAGAATTCCAGATCGATAAAAATATTCAAGACAAATTGCTCATTACTGTCGCGCCGGATGGATATTTGAAGCGGATTGCCTGATGCCTGAAACCACTCACAAGGGATCCTGTTTCACTCCACTGCTCTCCCATAGCACGATCACCCTTGGAGTGCCGGCTTACAACGAAGCAAAATTCATCCAACAAACACTTGAATCCATACAGGCCCAGACACACAAGGATTTTGCAGTTCTGATCTCAGACAATGCTTCGACAGATGGCACTCAGGCGATCTGCGAACGCATTGCTTCACACGATCCCCGCTTCACCTATGTCAGGCATCCAAAAAATATTGGAGCATCGAGCAATTTTAATTTTTTACGAGAGTCCACGGCTAGTCCGTACTTTGCATGGGTCGGTGGACACGACATGTTGCACCAAGATTACTTGCGAAACCATCTCGCGGCTCTGAATGCCGATCTTGGTATAGGCAATTCATTTAGTTATTGGGAATTCGTGAATGAGTCGAATGAAATTGTTCGCAGAGGCTGCGACACAGGAATTATCACGCCGCGAACAGGCGCCCTCGTGAGATACCTATGGTCCGCTGGACTAACCGTTGATCTGGGTCCAATGCACGGCGTCTTTCGAAGGAAATTTCTTTGCGAACTTCCAATTCACAATTGTTTCGCATGCGATCACATCATGCTTTCAAACTCGCTGTATCTGGCGCCATTCAAATCCATTCCAGGTCATCTCTATCGATTGCGGGACTTTGATGAATCAACGCGCACACAGAATGCCATGCAGCGAATAACTGGACAGGAAAAATCTGCGCCAGACATGCACGCCACGATTGCTGGTTACCTGGCAGATTTCGACAAGATTGTGCCCCAAGGTTCTTGGCATCGACATTTCAAGCCATTTGTTTCATGGGTTTTATACGACCGCTTTATACGTCGCGGATTTCGCGTGACAACACTTGCCCGCAGCATCTTGAAACGCATCAATAGAATTAAGCGTTTTTGTTCTGGCACGCCTTCTTCTGCGCATCTGTGACATTTTTCAAAATCGTCGCCACCGCCACATCGACACGAATTGGCGAAGCATCACTAGGTTCAAGTGTTTTACTTTTCCATTTTTCCCAAATCACATCAATCGAATCGGCAATGCCCTTGGAACTCATGTTCCGTGGAATCATTCCACCAAATTGGCTCACCAATTGATCGAGTTGTGGATTCATATGGGTCAACGCAAGAATTGGCCTTCGAGCCCAGAAATACTCGTAGACCTTAGAAGGAATGTACTCGGCGCACGAGGCATCGTTTCCATGAAGCAACAATAAGGCGTCGCACTGCTGCATCTTTCGTGTGACTTGTGTTCTCCCCGACTCGCCAGTGACTGGGTCTCGCTCCAGTCGTCCGTGGCACACAATCACATCCCACAAATTCAATTGATCTGCGGCTTGCTTCGCCCGCGCGTCAATACCCCCTCCATAAATATGTACCCGAATAACTTTGCGCGCTTGGGGATTGCTATCCAGCCAAAGATTCAATCCCAATAAAAATTCATACAGAGATCGCGTGCCACTCACTTTTCCAAAGTGACCTATGTTGAGACATTCACCATACACGTGTTGCTCCAATACTTCAGGAGGCATCACACCTGGCAACACATAAAAGCCGCGTTCTCCAAGTTGCGGATGGCGACTGCGGGCGGCATCCAGCGCGGCTTTGGTAAACCACCATGCAACACAAGCATCATTGCATACAAGCTTCTCGAGCCAGCGCTCCAAATAATTTTCGCGGCTTAAACGCGCGCGTAACGAAGTGGATTGCGCATGATTGCTGGCCACGATGGGATCATGAATTTCAGCAATCCAAGGGAGCCCTGTCAATTTATGTGCGATCCAACCCGCAAGATGCGCGGAGATTGGACCGCCAGAAGAATAGATTAAATCGAACGAATTTTTTCGATGGAGCAACCATGCTTTGAAACCCGCGGCCGGCGCCCATGACCAATGCCCAGACAAGCCGGTGAGTATTCTTTCTAGGAAAATAAAGGGACTGAGCAAAATGGAAACCGCGACCGTTTGCAACTTATAACGAAGTCCACGTCCATACCGATTCGCAGTGACGTATCGATATTCAAATCGAATGCCGGAAGGACTCCAGGGCCAAACTTGATCATGCGGAATCCGATCGTGGCGTTTGCCGTTCAGTGCACTGATCACGCTCAACTCGATGTCCGCGGCCTCGAGATAGGAAACCTTGTCAGTCATTGTTTGACTGGCTGCTTGCCCATCGCAGTTAAATGCGGGAGCGATGATGAGCCATTTGGTACGAGTCATACGGTGTGGGGAAAGTTTCTTGAAAGAGAATCTGGACAATCCAACAAACGCGACACTAGTCGCGGGATGTGAGACGCCATCGAACAAAAGCGATAGAGCGTCGAAGCACTCTGGCGACTCGGGAAGGAAGTGATTTACGACATGACCAGTGATCCATCTCATATTCCCAGTTCGATTGGTAGATCACCCCCATGAAGGACTTTGCCAATATGGATTCATCTATTCCTTGAGATCGATCATTCCAGACATCTTGCTCATAGAGGTAAAGCCTGAAGTATGGATCGTGCAATTTAATTGGAATACTTTTCAAAGCCGTCAAGGCTTCACCATAGATTGTCAACTCTGATCCAAGTTTCCGAATAAGGTCAAGAAACGTTTGTCCCGCAGGTTCAAGGCGACGCTTGGCGAGATCCGACCAAACCCGCGAGCTCCAAATAAATGGAGCTCCATCAAATGAGTGTCGCACATCGCTGGTATTGCCAAAGTATTCGCGTGTCAGGTCGCTGGTTTTGAGCCAATCCGTCCAAATCTTAGGCTTGCCAAGTCTTGCAGCGAGATTGAGAACCTGTCGGGTATCGCAAATCACGGAATATGGAGTCCCATCCGAGCTTATAAATTCACTCAATTGAAACGGCCGAATGAACTGGCAATCGGAATCCATCACCAGAATATTTTCCCCAATTCCAAGTCGCCATGCTTCGGATTTAATCACTTGCTGCATATGACCACCGGGAACATCGCCATACTTCGCGATGCGTGAACTTGGGCACGCCGCAAAGACATCCTCTTGGGTCAACCAATTGATCGAAGGATCTGTAATTACACGTTGAAACTCGGCCAAGTCCGCCTTCGGAACAGCGATATGCAGCGGTAAACGATCGATATTGAACTTGACAATGCTCGTGTGAAGCCGCCGCACCCGCTCAAGATCTTTGAGATACGAACATAAAAAAATTGCCAATTGATTCACTCACTCAATATACCGAAAATAGGATGCCACATTAAAGAGACGAATCAACAGCATCTTTAATTTTTACAACAGGCATCGTGGCCAAGGCCATCATGATCACACCTATGCTTAAAAATACTCCTCGCATGTGATAGGTGTCGGTGGCAGCGGCAGCGAACCAAATCACAGCGCCTCCAAACACTCCAATGCGAATGGGCTCAACTTGAATAATGCGGAATGCGCGCACAAAAAAAGCCGCGATATAACAAAGAAAAAGCGACAACCCGACAACTCCATTTTCAGTCAAAATCATGACGTAGGTTGAATGGGGCGTTTCAAATAAGTGGATGTCTTTGCCGGGATAGACAATTTCCTCAATAGGAGCTGTGGCGATTTGATAACCGCCATAACCAACACCAAACAATGGGTGTTGACGCCAAGCAATGAGTGACATTTTCCACATTGCGAGTCGGCATTCCAAAGCGACACTCAATTCAGGAGCGTCTTTGCCCCCGCCACTCGCTTCGAATGTTTGGGCGGTTTCGTTGTACAGTTGTAGAAATTTTCCTGTGAGCTTGTCGCCAATCAAGAAATAAACACCAGTAATAACGATCAATCCCAAAACAACACGAAGACAAGTTCGACGCATCCACCCTTGAACCGCAACGGCCAACACAAAATTTGCTATCGCAATCTCCAACAACAGTCCAAACAATGCCGCGCGCTGTCCTGCCCACACAAATCCAACTGCTGAAAGAACAGCCAATGGAATACAAAGCAACATGGCTTGCCAACCTGCTGAAACTGCAAGAAACAGCCAACAACTGAGCGCGATTGCATTCCACAATCCAACCATAGTTGGATGCCGCATGCCTGTTTGAATAGCCACCATTTGATGAGTTGCTCCAAACGCTCCGGCAACTTGTATGCATTGCAACACTAATGCTGAAAGCAAGAAACCTGCGAACAACCAACGCCATTGTTTATACAGCGGCCACAACATCGGGATCCATATGAAAAATTTAAGATGTCCAAATCGGTCAAAGCCCTTGGGCACATCAGGCGACCATGCAATTGAAATCGCCATCCATGCGATCCACAATAAAAGCAATTTGAACCATGTTTGGCTCAACATTTGTCTCCAAGATGGAACAAGAGCGGGCGCGCGCAGGAGTGTGGCGAGTAAAAGTATGTTTATGCCAACACTGGCTGAAGCGGTGGAAATTGCCTCGCAAACAATTGCAAAGATTGCTGCCGCAAGATGCGCTGGCTCACCGATGAGATCGCCTTTGACCCGTGGAACCGCGATATAAAAGAGGCGCAGGTCAAGACCAATTTTGGCGAAGAGGCGAGTAAACCAACCAACCTTAGATTGACTAGTCGATATTTCCACTTGAACCCTCGCCCATATGACGCTCGAAGGCAGCCATAGTGTTCGCAAACTTTCCGATTGAATAAGAAATAATCGCCACTGTGCCGCGCCACCCATCCAAAAATCCGCGCCGCACAATGCCATATTTAAAAACTAATGCTAGAACACTACAAAAACTGTACAGCAATGGAAATTTTTTAGGCTTGCGGACTTCCGCGGAAAGTCTGGCGTATTTCGCGCCCCGCTCCAACGCGTCGCAAATTCCATCCCAAGAATCATGGCGGCAAATTCCGATGGCGCGAACAATCGGTCCGTCAGCCTCCACCCGCTCATGCACTGGCTTATGAACCATTCGCAGCGCGCCTTGGCGGCCACATCGCACAACCCAATCCGGAAATCCAACATGGTTGATCCAGCCGCCCACGTACCACATTTTTCTATTGATCTCAATGGCACGAGTGGTTGGCGAAGCATTGCTGATGGCCTGACGCAACCCCTGCTTCAAACTTGGCTCCAAACTTTCATCGCTGTCTAGCAACAACACCCACTCTTCTGTTTGAGCGAGCGAGATCGCGAACTCTTTCTGTTTCGCGAATCCCTGCCAAGATTTATGCACAACTTCGGCGCCAAGTTTGCGACAGACCTCAATGGTGCCGTCGGTGCTACCGCTATCCACCACATATATTTTGTTGGCCAAGCCTCCCACGCTTTCCAAACAGCGAGAAATTGTCCGAATGCTGTTGTGTGTTGTCACCACAAGCGCAAGATTGATTGAAGTGTTCTGGTTCATTCTTAACAGCAAGCCCTTGGAACGATCTCAATGATTGATTGCCAAACTATCAGATGCCGCCAACCACGGCGTCATGTCAAGGCTTTCAAAATCTCGCCAGAGAAATAAGTATTCAAAGTTCTGCCCCCATAAACAGGCTGGCAACAAGGAATTTCACTCCGAAGTATGAGGAACAAATTGAAATTATGTGGAATTCATAGTGATAAAAACGACAGTACAAGCTATGCTCATGCCTTCTGGGGATGTTATTTTTCCTAAAGCAAAACTCGCGACTAATCGGAGCACACATTACACAACTCACAACAAACTCCCCACTGCTACGACCAAGTTCCACACGACCAACATTGGTTATGTTGAGATATTTCGTTCCGCTGATTGTGGTTCACACCGCCGCATTCCTTGCGGTCATGCCAAGTTTATTTTCGTGGACCGCTCTCGCGGTCTGTATCGCTGGCATTCATGTTTTCGGCCAAGCCATAACCATGGGCTATCACCGCCTTCTCACGCACCGAAGTTTCGCCGTGCCGCGCTGGTTTGAATACACGCTTGTTGTGCTGGCCCTCTGTTGCTTGGAAGATTCGCCAGCGCGTTGGGTTTCAACGCATCGCAAGCATCATGTGCACAGCGACGAACACGAGGATCCGCATTCCCCGCTTGTCACTTTTATATGGGGACACATGGGCTGGCTGTTTCTACACAACCGCGAGTTGCATCAGTGGAGCAATTACGAGCGATACGCCAAGGATATCTTGCAAGATCCGTTCTACATGTGGTTGGAAAAGAATCCAACCAGTCCGTTGTGGTTTTATATTGCGCAGTGTGTGTTGTTCTTCGCCGCACCGCTTACCATTGGCAGCATCTGGATGGATTGGAATAGCGCGCTGTATTTTGCCGCGGGCATGGTGGTATGGGGAGTATTTGTTCGCACCGTCTTGGTGTGGCACATCACTTGGAGCGTCAATAGTTTGACCCATTTGTTTGGATACAAGAATCACGAGACCGATGAGAACAGCCGCAACAATTGGTTGGTGGCGCTTGTGGCCGCCGGTGAAGGTTGGCACAACAATCATCATCACGATCCATCCTGCTGCTCCGTGCAACACAAATGGTGGGAACTTGATGTGACCTATTGGGAAGTGCGCGCGCTCAAAGCGGTTGGAATTGTGAAGGACATTGTTCCACGGCGCGAAGTACGTGTTGAAGAAGCCAAAAAAGCCGCTAAGAAACCTGCTGTTTCGCACGTTTCTTAAGTTGGCTCTACCAATCTTCTCGAACAGGAAACTGCTTGCAATCAACCACCAGGTCAAGGCCAGGTCGCATAAATAATTGTTGCTGCAACACAATTTGAAGTGGGTGCTTTGTGTCCGCTTTATTCAGCCAAGTTTGCATCCATTGAATGCTGAGTGATTGCAAAGGACGGATCATGATTTGGCCGTAGATGTGTCCGGTGTAACAAGACGGCGGGAAATAAATGTACGCGACAGCATCACCTGGCTTTTGTTGTGGCAGCGACGCTTGATGCGTCATGACAATGCGATTGAGTTCACGCGTGTAATACCACGTCATGGAAAATTGATAGGTGCGACTGGCAACGCCGTATAGACCAACCGACGCGAGCACCAATGTCGCACACAGACCAATCCCTCGGGCAATAAATCGATCATTCTCGTCGATTGAATTCCACAACATCAAAGCCGCGGTGACCACCAAAAGACCCGAGCCAATATTGGGACCAAATCCGTAGAGATCGGAGACCGCGCCCATGGGCAGAGTCACAACAATACTGAACATACACACTGCCGCGGCAAGCAACACCAAGCGAAGTGAAATGTCGCACGGAGTTTTTTTTTGCAAGACTCTCAGCGCGGCAGCCGCAAGGATCATGGCTCCCGCGGCGAGACCGCTTAGAACTGGAAGCGCTCGCAGGGGCAACATGGCGGCATCATTATTAAATAGATGAAGCGGACCATTTGCGAATAGACCAAATGCGGAAGTAATGATGTTGGTCACAAGATTTTCACCCAACCCAACTTGGTAGCGGGCCTCTGGATTTTCCTCAAGCGATTGCACTCCAGCCAAACCACCAAATTTGTAGCGAATCACAAGGTAAATCAGTGGCATCAGCGCGATAGGAATAAGCGCTACAGCGGCGCGCAATGAGGCGCGATGATTATGTTTCCACCCAAAAGTGATCGCAATAATCAAACCGCTGCCGACCGACGCGCTCCAGCCGAAAAAAGTTTCTTTAATGTTCATGCCAATCGCCGCAAGCACAAATAGCGCAAAAATTTGTGTCCACGTTGTAGCGCCAGAGCGCGCCGCAATAAAAATATCCCAACACAAAATGCCACACCACAACCCCATTGCCGCGGACCATGTTTGCGAACATGTATCCATTTGCCACAGCGAAGTCATGGTGCTTGGCGACAGAAAAATCCAAATTAAAATGAGTGGCGCGGCAATTGGCATACTGGGCATCACACGACGCACGAGTGCCACAACTCCAAGGGCGACCAATGCCAACCCACACAACTGCACTGGTACCACGGGCCAACACGCCAATGTTTGCTCGTTGCAAAAGTAGGCGACAATATTCTCAAGTGGGCGAAAACTATTTGTGTGAAGCCAGCCAAATCGAATATTGTCGGCGAGTGAGCCCACATTCAGATCCCCGCGCAAAAATTTCAAGTCGTCATTGGCGACAACCAGTCCCCCAATCAGTGGAAAGAGCAACAGCCAAGCGAACAATATCACCGCCATAATCCAAGTGATTTTTGTGGCCGTGTCGAAAGCGAAATGGTTGGCGTTGGCTGCCTGCCTTACGCTTGGGATTTGAGAAGTGGTTGAAATTCGACTCACGTTACTTTGAAGTGTAATCAAGATTGGTTTGTGTTCTATGAATGATTCAAAAACATCATTACCCCAAGCGCCACAGCCGCCGCAAAAAAATTTGCGATTGTGGCTTGCTGCATTTGCAGTTGTATTTTTCGCGGCCATCGGGGTACGAGTGTGGATTCATTTTCGCGGGACACTACCGCCGGCCATGGACGCGGCCTATTACCCCATGCAAGCATGGTGGCTCTTCAACCAAGGGCGACTTCTTTACCAAGACGCGCCTCTGATATTTATTCTTGATGGCCTTCTTGCGAAAATTTTTATTGTCGGAGGAATGCAAAGCGACAACGCGTATTTAGTCACATCGCAAGTGGTGGACTGCGTCACCGAACCGTGGGTGGCTCTGTTTGTTTTCCTGTTTGGATTCACATGGTGCGGCGGCGCGCGCCGAGGAATTCCAATTGTCATGGCGGGCGCCGTGCTTGCGGTGCTAAGCGCGCCAGTCATTCGTATGGTGAGTGATTTTGAGAAAAATTCACTTGGACTAGTTTGGGCCGCGCTCAGTTGGTGGGCGTTATGGCGCGCAATTGCCGCAGTGGAAATGAAATTGCCTCGCGCACGCGTTGCGCGCTGGTTTGTTGTGGCGGCCGTTGCGTTGGTGTTGACCGCGCTTACACATGGCGGATCATTTGGATGCGCGGTAGTCGGCGCGGGTGCAATCATGGTGATTTGGTTTGCCATTGGTGGCTCGTCAAAACGAACGCTGTTCTTTAGTGCGATTGCAGTTGCAATAGTTGGCACGATTTCTCTGGCGCTGCTTTACGCCGTCAGTCCCAGCCGTGCGGAAGATTTATTGAAGGCGCCGCAGAAAATTTTTGGCGCTGGAAATGAAATGCATAGACCAAACGGTCCTGATGCTATGGGTGGACCAGAAGATCGTAGACGTTTAGATGAGGAACGCGGTCCGCGCGGCCGCGATAGGAATGCGCAAGATGATCGCGGTCCGCGCGGCGACATGAATGCGCAAGATGATCAACCCCCACATCGCCGTATGGATGAAACAGAATTTATGCGGCGCGGTCCGCGCGGTGGGCCACCAGGAATGGACGGTCCACCAAGAGTCGGTGGTCCAGGCGGACGCGGGTCACATGGAACTTTTATCGGTATTGGTGTTGGACTCTGCGCAATCGTGGTACTGGCCTTGCGATGGCGTAAAGAAACAATCGCCGACCGAGCCACCATTCTGGGCTTGAGCACGCTCAGTATTTTTCTGGTCTTTCCCCTGCTCAATCCTGAATATGCGCAGCGATTGAACTTAATGGCATCGGTGCCAGTTGGCATTGTCTTCACATTTCTGCTTGCACGAGTTATGACAACACAACCACTCAGCTTTGCTGGCTCACTTTGGCCGCCCACACAAAATTTATATCGCACCATTCTTGCGTGGCTGATCGCGGCAAGCGTGAGTTACGGCGCCATTCACTCGATCACGGGAACCTCCACGCCGGGACCGGTTCTAAGCCAAGTTGAACTGCAGGAATTAGTTGATATGCGGGCCGAAATTGCATCGCCACAAACCACATTAATTGTGGCGGCGCACGGCGTTCAATGGTGGGCTGGCCACGCGTTGCATACGCCGGTGCGCATGGGAAAAGTTCCGGATGACGCATTCACCAAATATTCGCGCGTGTTGATACTGAAGAAAAACAAGGGCGAACGCCGCGGCAGGCCTGATGAGCAACTTGCCATGCCAGAGAACGCGCGTTGCGTATATGAAGGCGTCTATTTCAAGTTGTTCGAAGTGGCGCCTAAATTAGAACGCAAAATTTAAATCGCATGAGACGCTTCATGTATCTGATTGCCCGCGCCGTTCCCTAGCGCGTAAGTGAATCCGCCCTGAATAGCGAACGCGCCAACCTGGCCGCCACGTGACAGCGCGAGCAAACCAACCTGAACTTGCTTTGAATCACCAGTGATTTTGATCATGCGCGCAATGGCTTCTTCGCACGCTTGCTGCGCCGTGGCGCCCCCGCGCATTTTTTCAACAACCAAAAAAGACGCCACAGTCCGCATGGCGATTTCGCCAACGCCTGTGCACACCGCCGCTCCAACTTCGCCATCGACAAAAAGACCGGCGCCAATAATTGGAGAATCTCCCACGCGTCCGTGCATTTTGTAGGACATGCCACTTGTGGTGCACGACGCCGCAAGACGCCCGCGCGCGTCAAGCACCAACATTCCAATAGTGTCGTGATTATGTTCGCCGCCAATTATTTTTTTACTCGCAACGACATCATGATCGTGTGCGGGTTGAATATCACTCACCTTGGAATCATTTGTCAAATTCTCACGATTCGCCTGCTGCACATACTTTTTTTCTTTCAACCATTGTTGCCACGCCGCGAGCATTTCTGGATGCAGCGGAGTTTCAGGCGCAAACTTCACTCCCTGCTCACGCGCAAATTGCTCGGCGCCTTCGCCAACCAACATGACATGTGGTGTGCGCTCCATCACCATGCGAGCCAACGAAATTGGATGAGTCACTCCACGCACAAAGGCAACCGAACCCGCGCGGCCAGTGTGATCCATGATTGCCGCGTCCAGGGTGACAATTCCATCGCGATCCGGAAAGCCGCTTAGACCAACGCTATGTTCAAGCGAATCGAGTTCGGTCACCATCACGCCGGTTTCGGCGGCATCTAGCGCGTCGCCACCCGCCCCGAGAACTTCAAGCGCCTTGGCATTGGCGGAAAGTCCGTGGTTCCAAGTTGAAACAACCACTGGGCTCATGGAATAATTCGTTAACGCATTCAGTGTTTTTTCTTCGCTCATTACTTATAAGTTTAGAGTGTGCAGTGGTTTCAACTTGGGCGTAAATTGAGCCCATGTCTCACAAGTCATTACGTATTGCAACTGGGCCATCTCAAAAATCCGTATGGATGCAAGAAATTCCGCTACTGATTGGAATTGCAACATTCACCTTGCTGTTCGCGCATTGGTCCCCACCCGGCGTAGCAACCGGCGCAACAAATTTGCTCTGGACTTGTTGGATTTTAATTTCGATTCTGGCCTGCGCGTTCCGGGCCATGCGTCACGCCGACATGCTTGCCGTTCGATTTGGCGAGCCGATTGGAACCATCATTCTGACAGTCGCAGCAATCATCATTGAAGTTGCGGCAGTTTCAGCGGTGATGCTCCATGCGAAGCCGGGCAATCCAGCGGCGCGCGACACTATGTTCGCCGTGCTCATGTTGATTTTCAATTTACTGATTGGGCTCTCGATCGTGCTGGGGTGCATGCGTAAAAAAGAGCAAGAATTCAACCTGCAATCCTCTGGAAATTATTTGTCCTTCATCATTGCTCTTGCAACAATTTCTTTAATTTTACCTAGATTCACACGTTCGGCGGATGGCGGATGGATGTCCAGTTCCATGGAGATATTTGTGGGCGGATCATGCTTGGTGATTTACGCTCTCTTTCTCCTGCTGCAAACATCCCGGGCTAAATCATTTTTTGCGCACGTTACAAACGAAACTCAAAGCACTCAGCCGCATTCAAACCACGTTTGCACGCACTCCACCACAGTAACGATTGTCTTGCTGTTTATCTCGCTACTCACGGTGGTTCTACTTTCGGAGTACGTTGGAGCACGCGTCTCCATCTTGTTTGATTATCTGAATTTACCCACGCCACTTGTTGGAATTTTTATCGCTGCCATGGTGCTCGCACCAGAAGGCTTGGCCGCGTTGCGCGCCGCTCACAGTAACGACATGCAGCGAGCCATCAATGTTCTACTTGGCGGCGCGCTCGGAACTATTGGATTGACTTTGCCCGCGATTATGACTCTTCGTTACTTCACGGACATCAGTCCGGAGTTGGGACTCGAGCCTCCCTATATCGTGTTGTTCGTGGCAACTCTGGGAGTTTCCATTGTGAATCTCACGCGCGGCAAAGTGAATATAATGCAAGGGTTAGTTCATATTTTGCTGTTTTTTGCATGGATTGCCGTGATTTTTGATGAGGCGTCGATCAATCCAACTGCCGCCCCATGACCTCATGGCAATCAAATTAAATTCTAAATTTGTATTGATGAATTATTGCGAATGATTGAATCCAAAACTTTAAATTGGAATTTCTTCACGCAAGAATTGAACACACCACGGTGATAATAATTGCGGCGCACATGTTCAAGACAAATCCAACTCGCATCATTTGCTTCAGTGACACGCGGCCCGTGGCAAACACCAACGCGCTTGGCGGCGTACCCACTGGCAACATGAACGCGTAGCTTGCCGCAAGCGCGCATGCCACCACCAATCGTTCCGTGGGTATTCCTAGTCCCGGCGCCATGGCGCCAACGATTGGAACCGCGGTGGCTACAAGCGCGGTGTTGGAGGCAATTTCGCTGGCAAAAATAAGCGAGATCACAATAATGAACAACAGGATTGGCGCGGGCACCACCGAGAGTCCCGTGAATGATTGCGCCACCGCGTTTGAAACTCCCGTGCGCTGCATGGCGTCGGCAAGACAAAGCCCGCCGCCGAATAATACGAATATGCCCCATGGAAGACGCGCGGTTTGCGACCACGGAACAATCGCCTCATCAGAACCTTTATTTTCTGGAATGATGAACAGCAACACAGCGGCGGCGATCGCGATCATTCCATCTCGCAGCATCAAATCAGACAACCACGATTTGATAAATGGCGAACCAACCCACGCAAGAATTGCGGCCACAAATATCACAATGGTTATCTTTGCGGCGCGCGTCAATGGTCCGTGATTCACGGGAAGAGTGATGGATGACGACCCCAAGCCCTTCATGGGAAACATCAAGCTAAAAACTATGAACGTTGCCGCCATCATGACCAGCGCGGTGGGCACGCCGATCATGGCCCAACTTAAAAAATCCATCGTGCTTCCATTCGCTCGTAGCCACTCAGCGGCGATGGGATTGGGTGGACTGCCAAGCAACGTCATCACTCCGCCAATGCTCGCGCCGTAGCCCACGGCTAGAAATACAGCACGCTCGAAATTATGAAAGGCGCGCGTGTGCTCAGGTTTTTCAATTGAAAGGATGGAAAAACATGCCACTGCCGCGCTCGCCAACGGCAACATGATTGCCGCGGAAGCCATGTTGGATACCCAAGCGCTTAACAGTGAAGTAGCGATAAGAAATCCCGCGACAATTCGCGATGGTGAATGGCCGACATGCCTTAACACAAACGTAATCAAGCGCTGACCAAGCCCGTGCCGCTCAATGGCCAACCCAATAGTGCACCCGCCAGCAAAAAGAAAGATCACATCGTTGGCGTAGGGCGACAAGATTTCCTGCGTTGAACCAATGTTGAAAATGGAAAGCACAATCACGGGCAGCAATCCCGTGACGGCAAGATCCACAACTTGCGTGGCCCACCAGATTGCCATCCACACAAGAAGACCGGCGACAATCGCGGCCGAAGCGCTCATGTCGCACACCCCAAATTTTGATGGATTAAAAACAAACCACGCGAGTAGTCCAAAGAGCGGTCCAGCCAACAGCGCAATTCGCTTCATGCGCGCAAGGCTAACGGCTTGCCGTGCGAAATGATTTAAAAATTTATTTTCAATTTTTTACGGCGCATGCCACTGGAAAAAATTGCAATTGGCAAGATGTTCCTGCGCGCAGCAACCAGCGTCGTCAGGAGCGCGGCTTCACTTCTAGGCGCCGCGAACGCAACATCCACACTTCGAAAAAGTAGGTGCAAAACGGTGGCAGCGCAGCAAAAATTCCAATCACAGTTGTCCACATTCCCCAGCGCATATGCATGGCCACGCGAATGGTGGCGATGACGTAGAAAATAAAAAGTCCGCCGTGAATAGGCCCCATGATTTGCACGCCGATTGGATTGGCAGCCGCGGAATATTTAAAATACATGCCAGCGAGCAAGCCGGCCCAAGACCATGCCTCTGTGATGGCCGCCAAACGAAATTGTCCGACAGGCGTTATGAACAGCGACAAGCATCTTGTCACAAAACTTGGCGATGAATCAGAGCGTTTATCCATAGCGCACATGGTAGACAGGTTGGAGTTTGCGGGAACGATGATCCACCATCACAATAACATCATGTATGCGCTGGTCGTGTTGTTACAACTAGTACCACTCTGGCAATGTGCAAAAAACATATTTTGAAATGGACATGATCATTCATGACAAAAAGCATGAAGTGAAGTTCGACGCCGCGGGAAATATCGAGGATGAGGAATCCACCGTCACTCCCTGTCTAAAATGGGCTTCATCTGATTGCCCCATTTTTTCAATCCCACTTCGTACACGGGTGAGTTTTATCGCCTGAAATTTCTTTATCGCTTCTACATTTACAAATTGTCATCATCAAGCAAAGCGATCCGGCTTGAGCAACTCGATATCAAACGGTTGGCTCTTGTTCGCAAGAATATTTCGAACCAACATTCCAGTGGCGGGACCAAGGCTAAGGCCAAGCATGGCATGACCCGACGCGCTTATGACATTGTCCAAATGCGCAAAGCGACCGACATACGGCAGCCCGTCTGGCGACACGGGCCTTCGACCGGTCCAAATTGGTTGCGCTTGCGTGTTGGCGCCCGCGAAAGTCTTCGAAAACGCTGGCAAATAGCGCGGAATTGATTCTTGAATTCCCTGTACGCGCTTGGGATTGATGGTGTCATCAACGCCGCCAATTTCCATTGTGCCCGCGAATCGCAGCGTGGAACCCATGGGGGTCATTGCCACGCGCGCCTCCACCAACAAGCACGATGTGCGCGGTAATTGCGGCGGCGATTGCAACGTCATGCTGTATCCCTTGCCCGCTTGCATTGGAAGTTCAACGCCAAGTTGCTTGGCAACATCGCCAGACCACGAACCTGTTGCTATGACAAACTCGTCGGCCTCTATGCGCGCGCCGTTGGTGTTCACCGCCACAACTTTCCCGCCGCGACGCTCGAAACTTTTCACATCCGTTTCATGACGTACATCCAAATCACGCGCCAACTCCTGCATCACCAACGAAGGATTCAAATGACCGTCGTCGTGAAAGTGCACGCCGCCGCACACATCCAATATTAATTCGGGTTCAAGCGCCGCAACTTCACTGGCGGAAAGCACCGCCGCGCTTAAACCAATTTCGTTGGCGCGCGCGGCCAACTGCGACTCGTGCTCCAGCGTCTTTGGCTGCTTGCATAAGACCAACAATCCCTTTTGCACAAGACCAATTCGATTGTCTGTCTCCGACGCAAGATCGATATACAACTTTTTGCTCAACAAACTTATGTCGCGCAACAAACTTTCACAATTGGCGACATGAGCCGGTGTGGCGCTGCGATAAAATTTCCAAAGCCACTTCAACAAGTCGCGGTTCAGTTTGGGGCGGATCCAGAACGGACTCTTTGGATTTCCCATCATTCGAATTCCCTTGCTAATCATCCCGGGCGAAGCCAACGGCACAAAATGGCTGGGCGACACCAACCCCGCGTTTCCAAAACTGCAGCCCACCAATTTGGGCGATCGATCCAACACAATCACTTTATGTCCGTCGCGCTTTAAATAATGCGCGCACGACAAGCCAATGATTCCGCCGCCGACAATGACCACTCTGCTCATGGCGCAAGACTAAACAATTCTTCGCTTCAACACGCGCGCAAAACTTCTTTACACTTGCTGTCCCATGTCAGACGCCCCAACCAAATCAATGGAAGAAATTGTCTCGCTCTGCCGCCGCCGCGGCTTTATTTTTCAAAGCTCGGAAATTTACGGCGGCATCAACGGCTTCTGGGATTACGGACCGCTGGGAACTGAGCTCAAGCGCAATCTGAAAAACGCATGGTGGCAGGACATTGTGCGCAATGAACTCATTGGTCCGTTCGGCGATCCCGTGCAAATTGTCGGGCTTGATTCATCAATCATTATGAATCCAAAAGTGTGGGTGGCCTCCGGTCATGTCGGTGGCTTCAACGATCCAATGGTGGATTGCCGCGAAAGCAAAGCGCGCTACCGCGCTGATCACCTGATGGTGCTTGGCGCGGCCGAAGATGGCGCGCGCTTGTATGCGTTCATTGACAATGACACCGAGCAACGCGCCAAGGCGGAAAAAATTCTGCTGAAGTATGAGCGACGCGAAGTGCTTGACGCCGCTCGCCACTTGATTCGCGCTTTCACCACGCTCAGCGCCGACGAACGCGCGCGTTGCGTTGGTCCTGAAGCGAAGGAACCTGGAACTCTGACGGAGCCGCGCCAATTCAACTTGATGTTCAAGACCAATGTTGGCGCGATTGAAGATCCGGCCAACGCCGCATACTTACGCCCTGAAACCGCGCAAGGCATTTTCGCCAACTTTGACAATGTGATCAACAGCACGCGCGTTCGCGTGCCGTTTGGAATCGCGCAAATTGGTAAAGCATTCCGCAATGAAGTCACGCCGCGCAATTTCACTTTCCGCAGCCGCGAGTTTGAGCAAATGGAATTGGAATTCTTCATTCAGCCTGACCAAGCAGCGCAGTGGTACGCATGGTGGCGCGACCAGCGCTTTGCGTGGTGGCAATCTATTGGCTTGACCAGCGGCAACTTGCAGTTGCGTGAGCATGACCGCGACGAGTTGGCCCACTACGCCAAAGTTGGCGCGGGCACTAGCGACATTGAGTACAAGTTTCCGTTCACCTCGCCCGGCTTTGGCGAACTTGAAGGCGTGGCGCATCGCGGCGACTTTGACTTGCGTCAACACGCCGAGCATTCCGGCAAAAACGACAAGGCAAAATATTTCGACCAAGAAAAGAACGAGCGATATTTCCCGCATGTCATCGAGCCATCCGCCGGCGCCGACCGCGGCACGCTGGCGCTTTTATGCGAGGCCTACACCAAGGATGAATCGCGTCCCAGCGGCGTGTTTATGAAATTCCATCCACGCATGGCGCCAGTGAAAGCTGGAATTTTTCCACTGGTCAACAAGGATGGTATGCCGGAAATCGCCGAGCGCCTGCACCGCGAGTTGCGCAAGCGACACATGTGCGAGTACGACCCCAAGCAAACCATCGGCAAGCGTTACGCGCGCATGGACGAAGCGGGAACTCCGTTCTGCATCACGATTGATTCGGAAACACTTTCTGCGCAGACTGTCACCATTCGTCACCGCGATACGCAGTTGCAGGAAAAAATGCATATCGACGCCGTGCCCGCGTGGCTTGATGCGCAAGTTGGTTAACGACTAAAGAAACAATTCACTTCAATACTCAATACTTTCGATCAAGGGCACTGACCAAAATTGCTCAGAATGGTTCCAAGATCCGCGGAATTTGTATCTTGATCACCATCGAAATCGCATAGTCCACCTATCTCACCAAAGTGCACAAAAAAGTTTCCAAGATCTTCTGAATCCACCGTGCCGTCAAGATCAAGATCGCCAACACAAGGCGGCGGCGCGGCCACTGGATACGTGGCAATGTTCCACTGGTTGCACGCTTGCTTCAGATCGTAAATTGCAAAGTTGTTCATGGGCATGGCAATTCCATTACCTGCGCTGTCTTGATAAATAGTCTTCGTTGCATCGGTGCCCTGCGTTGCGTTTCGAAACTGATCCACAAACGACACGAAGTTGTCCGAGGTCCAATAGCCGAAGAACGGAAGCAGTGTGTCCTTCTCCGCACTGAAGGCGAAGAAGATCCGATTCACCATTGCGGGCGTCATGGATGGCGCGCCCCAGAAAAATGGAATCTCCGTGTAGTAAAACGGAAGCGGCGCTGTTCCCGCGTTGACTTGTGGACCAGTTGCTCCGGCAAGCAACGCGTTCGCTACGACACTGCCAGAAGAAAGTGGCAACACCCATGAAAGTTGCTGCGTGATGTCGGGAATAAATGTTCCGTCCGGTTTTGCAATGGCGATACGCGTGTAATCCTCGTAGGGGGAAAACTTATTTGTGAAATCAAAGTTGGTTCCAGTGCCGGTGATTTGCACATTAGGCGCGCCCTGCGGGGTTGCCACAATGGAACCCACACTTGGAACCGAAGGAATTCGCTGCAAAGAGCGTTGAAACGCAAGCGCCGCAACCGCGGGACTTGTAGGTACTGGCGTTGCGGAATCGTTACAACCGCAATTATTCATCCAGCGCCAATAGGAACCTTGCGTGAGAATTTGTCCGGCATCGGGTTTACCTGCGGGCACTCGTCCACAACCAACATAGGCCTCTAAATACACCGACTGCAGCAAACTTGTATTGTCGCCCGCGGCTCGCCAAGAAGGCGGCGCGATTCCTTGGGTAAAGCTCGCTAACTCTGGCGATGCAGCATCTAACACACCTATCAAATCACTCGCCATTGGAAAATCACTCACGTTCACCTTGGCAAAATTCTGCGAATCAACTTCAAGCGCCAAACCAATTCGTAGCGCCGACAAACCATTCACACGCTTTTGATTGTCAAGCCAATCCACAATGCGCTGATACGCAATGGATGCGCAGGGACAAGTGTTGTCCGACAGCACGCAATCAGGCTTGTTATCAGCGTTGGGATTAACGCAACCCATTTCAGGATCAACGGTCAGGCCTTTAATTGGATTGCCTCCAACAAGCGCTGAATTTCCCATGAGTGTGGTCAACCATGTGAACGCGTCGGGCAAAGCATTCCACACATCTGGAAGCTGCAGCGTTCCTGAACTTGGCGGCGTTACCAGCTGTGGCCAAGATGATCGATCGATTAAAATC
>CAIKXA010000022.1 GCA_903831295.1 uncultured bacterium
ACTCCGCATTCTTGATTCCATCGCCCGCGACCGCAACATTGACCGTGAGATTTTGCTCATGGATCTTGAGCAAGCCATGGTCAGCGCCGCGCGCAAGCATTTCAACAGCGAAAATCTTGAGGAGTTTGGTTGCGAGATCGATCGCCTCAATGGCGGCATGCGCATTTGGCGCAATCTAGATGAGGGCGCGCAGGAGGAAATTCCACTGTCGTCATTGGGTCGTATTCCTGCGCAAACAGCCAAGCAAGTGATGATTCAGAAGTTCCGTGAAGAGGAGCGCAATAGTCTTTTAGAGGAATTTTCCAAGCGTCAAGGCGAGTTGGTCACAGGCACCGCGCAAATGTACGAGGGCGGTTCGCTGGTTGTGCAAATTGACCGCGCCGAAGGATTCATGCCGCGCAGCGAGCAAATTCCAGGCGAGCAATTTCAGCCAGGCGACCGCGTTCGCTGCCTCATTCTTGATGTGCGCGACGCTGGCCATCAGGTGAAAATTGTTCTTAGCCGCGCGCATCCAGATTTCATTCGTCGTTTGTTCGAGGCCGAAGTTCCAGAGGTTGCCGAGCGCGTGATCGACATCAAAGCCATGTCGCGTGAAGCGGGCTTCCGAACCAAGTTGGCGGTTTCCAGCGTGGACAGCAAAGTGGATGCCGTTGGCGCATGCGTTGGTGTTCGTGGCAGTCGCATTCGAAATATTGTCGACGAACTCGGCGGCGAGAAGATTGACATTGTGCGTTGGAATGAATCCAGCCAGGTTCTGATTTCAAACGCGCTCAAGCCAGCCGAAGTGGAGGAAGTGACTTTGTGCTTTGAACTTGGCCGCGCCACCATCATTGTGCGCGACGATCAACTGAGTCTTGCGATTGGTCGACGTGGACAAAATGTGCGCCTTGCCGCGCGCTTGACCGGTTGGGACGTTGACATTCTCACGCCACCAGAGTTCCAAAAGGGTCTTGCGATTTTGGAGGAAACGGTTCGTCCAATTGAAGGAATCACCGATGAAATGCTGGACAAATTGGGCGCGCTTGGTTTGATCAGCGTGTTTGATGTGGAGGAAGTTGGTCCAGAAATTTTGGAGACAAATCTTGGCATCGCGCCGGAGTTGGCCGACTTGATCGTGACCACATGTATTGACAAGGCCAAGATTGTCGCCGAGCAACAAGAGCAAGAGAAGACCGCGGCCGAGCAATTGGCGGCGGAAGAAGGCGCGGCGGCGGATGTGCTGTTGGGCTCCGCACCGGAGGTTGAAGTGGATCAATCCGCGGAAGCCGCGGCCGACGACATTCTCGGCGGCAAACATTGATGCAGCGTTGAAGTCATGAACATTATTTGAACTCGTTTATTTGAATTGAATCAACAAAGGAAACACATTGTCCAAAATCACGAAAGTCCGCGTCTCACAGTTGGCGAAAGACCTTGGAGTTGCAACCAAGGACATTATTGCTCGTTGTGAAACTGAGGGCATTCCAGATGTCAAGCAACCGCAATCCACCATCTCGATGGGATTGGCGCTGACTATTCGTGAGTGGTTCGGTGGCGGCGTGGCGGTTGAGGACGCGCCTACGCAGGTCGTTGCAAGCAAGACCACAGCGGGCAAGTCCAGCGAGGCTGATCAAGCTGAGAGTGATGAGCCCGCGAAAAAAGTGAGCGCCAAGAAATTGGCGGCTCGGCCAACCGCACCCAAGCCAGCGCCAGTTGTGCGCAAAGTCGCGCCCAAAGTTGCGATTGAGTCGGCTCCCGTTGTTGATCAAGGCGCCGTTGAAACTGAGGCTAAGCCCGCTAAAAAAGGCGCAATTGCAAAGTCGACTAAGCCTGATCAAGACGATCAAGTTCAAGCTTCTTCAATCCCAGACGCGCCAGCATCAGACACTGCGAATCAATCCCATCCATCAAATGAGTCGCCTTTCATTGCGCCAGTAGTCACCGCGCCAGTTGCGCCACCAAGAACTTTTCTCAGGCCAGGACCACCAGCGCAAGCCAATGTTCCAACGCGTCCCACAGATGTGCGGCCAGTTGGACCAATGTTGCAGCAACCAATAAAGACAAGTCTGTCTGGTCCGCGTGTGATTCGAGTTGAAACTCCCGATGTAATTCCCGCGCCGCGACCACGATTTACTCCTGGCGCTGGTCAAGGAACATTTCGTCCTGGTCCGCGATTTGGTGGTGGTGGAGCTGGTGTCAGTGGTGGCTCTGGCGCTCCAGCCAGCGGCGCACCAACCGGCGCATCCGCGCGCGCGCCTGATCGAAACAAACGTCGCGTGAGCGCAACCGATACTCGTGGTCGAACTGGCGGAGAATCTCCAGCCAGCGAGCGCAGCAAGCAGGACATCAAGGAACGCGAAGACCGCATGTCGTCCACAGGGTTCTTCCGCAAGAACCGCACGGGTACGACAAACAAAAAAACTACGTTCCAGCAACCTACTCGCCAACAAGGACCGGTCACTGGCGTTGTGAAAATTTCCGAGCCCATCAACATCAAGGAGCTTTCGTCCGTCACGGGCGTGAAGGCGGGCGACATTCTGAAAAAGCTGTTTATGAAGGGCACAACAGCCACAATCAACAGCGTGATCACATCCGATCAAGCGCTTGAAACCATGTTGGAGTTTGACATTGAGCTTGTGATTGAAGAGGCACGCAGCGCCGCGGAAATCATCGAGGCTGGATTTAAAGAACGCGTCCGCAGCGATGAGCGTCCGCGTAGTCCCGTGGTCACCATCATGGGCCACGTCGATCACGGTAAGACAAGTTTGCTTGACCGAATTCGCAACGCCAATGTCGCAGCGGGCGAGGCCGGCGGAATCACGCAGGCCACCAGCGCGTTTCAAACTCCGGTCAAGGCCGGCGATGAAGATCGCGTCATCACATTTATTGATACGCCAGGCCACGAGGCCTTCACCAACATGCGCGCTCGTGGCGCGAAGGTCACCGACATTGTGGTGCTTGTCATTGCCGCTGATGACGGAGTCATGCCGCAAAGCATCGAGAGCATCAACCACGCCAAGGCCGCTGGTGTTCCTATCGTTGTAGCGCTGAATAAAATTGACAAGCCCGAAGCCACCGAGAAGAACATCCAGCGCATCTATGGACAACTTGCCGAGCACGGATTGAATCCGGTTGAGTGGGGCGGTCCAACCGAAGTCATCAAGACAAGCGCGGCCAAGAACACGGGCATTCAAGAATTGCTGGATGTGCTTGATTATCAGGCGGAATTGCTTGGTTTAAAGGCGGACTACAAGGGGTTGGCTCAAGGCACCGTGCTTGAGGCGCAGCTTGAAGAAGGCCGTGGCGCCGTGGCTCGCTTGATCGTGCAAGAGGGAACTTTAAATCGCAGCGACTTCGTTGTGATTGGCCGCGCCTTTGGTCGCGTGCGAGATCTTGTCAACGACAAGGGGCAGCGCGTTGCTTCAGCGGGACCAAGCACGCCGGTCGCCATCAGCGGCATTGACATGATGCCTGACGCGGGCGACAAATTCTTCTGTGTGAAGAGTTTGCCCGACGCGGAGGACGCAGCGCATGAGCGTCGTCGTATTGAGCGCGAACGCGAACTTGCCGCGCCAAAGATCACGCTTGACAACATCTTTGAGCACATGGGCAAGGAGCAAGTGAAGGAACTTGGTCTTCTTGTGAAGGCCGATGTGCAAGGCAGCATGGAAACGCTGCGCACTGTGTTGGGCAAGATCAAAACCGAGGAGGTCGCGGTGAATGTTCGACACTCCGCTGTGGGCGGCATCAATGAAAGCGATGTCTCTTTGGCGGAGGCCACGGGCTCCATCATTTTGGGTTTCAACGTCACCAGTAGCAGCAAGGCGCGCGCGTTGGCGGAACGAAAAAACGTTGAAATTCGGCTGTATGAAGTGATTTATGAGCTGGTGGACGATGTCACGCAAGCCGCCAGCGGCTTGTTGACGCCGGAAATTAAATTGGAAGTACTGGGCCACGCTGAAGTGCGCGAGGTGTTCAAGATTTCCAAGGTCGGCATGATCGCTGGTTGCTACGTCACCGATGGAGTGGTGGAGCGCAACGCGCAAATCCGCGTCACGCGCGACGGCATTGTCATTGAGAAGGACCGTCGGCTTGAGCAACTCAAGCGGGTCAAGGATGACGCCAAGGAAGTTCGCGCCGGCATGGAATGCGGCATGAAGATTGTTGGCTACAACGACATCAAGGCGGGCGATGTGCTTGAGTGTTATAGAACTTCAAGCGTGACTCGATCCATGCCTTCAACAAGATGAACCGACAATCCCACGAGCCTTCTGATGAGCGCACCGCTGGACGATTGTCCTCGGCGCTTCGTCGTGCCATGCAATCGGCCATAGCGGAGGGATTGTCCGATCCGCGGGTTGAAGGTTGTTTGATCAGCGTTCTGAACGCGGTCATGTCACCGGACCGATCCACTGTGCGATTTCATATTTCGGTTTTGCCTGGCGAGCGTGGCATGTTGGCCATCGCCGCCTTGCGCCACGCCAGTGGTCGTTTAAAAGCGGGCATGATTAAAAAAATCGAAATTCGCCGTCTTCCACGCTTGGAATTTGAGCTTGATGATTCGCTGAAGAAGCAAGCGTCGCTTGACGCCGCCATGCTCGCGGCCAGTCAATCCCGCGGCGAGATTCCAGCCAGCGATCCCGCGCCAGAAGAACACAACCAAGATTGAAATCAACATATTCCATTCCAACTGAAATAGCCCAACACGTAAACAAAATCCAAGCATTCAAGCAAATTTAAATTCGACTCGCGTTCACTCTCACTATCGCACCCAATATTCAAATCAATTCGAGGAACTATGACCGCCAAGCCAGAGCTCTACACAACCAAGTTCGCACAATTTGTCCGCACCAACATGGAGAAGGATCCCACTCCGCCAACCGACTTGATCGAGTTGCTGATTGAAAGTTTCTTGCTCACCGACGCTTCGCGCGACCAGACCGCCCACGCCATGTCGCGCATTCGCCATGACATGGTCGACTTCAACGATCTGCGTGTGTCGCTTGTGAAGGAAATGGTGGAGACAATTGGCGTGCGTTATCCAGAGGCGCATGATCGTTGCGTGCTGTTGCGCCGTGCGCTGCATGATATTTTCAAGCGTCAGCACAAGGTGAGTTTGGAGCATCTCACGACCATCCCCAAGCGTGACGCTAAGAGTTACATTGAAAATCTAGATGGAATTCCCTCGTTTGTGGCTGCGCGAGTGTGTTTGCTGGGATTGAACATTCACGCCGTGCCCATGGACCGAACCACCATTCGCCTATTGGTGGAGTCAGACATTCTCACGTCCGCGGGATCAGCGGCGGATATTTCGCAACTGATGTTGCGACACGTTCGAGCTGAGGACGCGGTTTCCACGCACGTCGCAATTCGCAAAGCCGTCGACCGCTATTTGGTGTCGGGGCGTCCAGCCCGAGTGGGGCGCACGACTCGCAAGGCAAGTGTTTCTCCATCCAAGCGTGCTTCGCGCAAGTGAGTGGATGAATGAACCGTCCGATTTGGGTGTGGATCTTGTTCGCATGTTGCGCTATTGACGCGCCTGTGTTCCAAGCACATATTCAGTCAGTCCACGCCCAAGCGCCGCAAGAAAATCCAGACAAAAACAAATCACTTGCGCCACCTGCGTACATTGCAATCAAATCAAATCTGGACGTGTCGAGTTCGTTGCTATCACTGGACGAAATTGAAAATAAAATATCCCCGCCCAAGCCCACTGATCGTGCCGCGCCATCGCCAAATGAACCTGATCCCGCATGGTTGATCAAGGCCCGCGCGCACATGCGCCAGCGCGAACCCGATCAAGCGATGCAATTGCTTTTGCAATTGGTCCGAACCGACCCTAAAAATACGCTGGCTTGGCGCGAAATCGGCCGCATACTTGATGGAGCGGGTCGGCGGGAAACAGCGTTAAGCGCGTGGAACCAATTGTTATCACTGGAGCCCAACGACGCCGAGGGATTGGTTGCGAGCGGGCTTCATATTTTGTCAGGTAAAAAGTTCTTGCCCGCCGCGGAGAAATTATTTCTTGCACGACGAATTTGGTTGACGGTCGAGCCCTCAGACTCGCGCTTGAAATTGCGTATCGCCACTTCGGCCGGCTTGGGTTTGGCCCTGCGCGAACTTGGTTACGCGCGCGCCGCCGCAACCTGCTTTCATGAGGCGGTTCAGTTTGAACAAGAGGTGGACGCCTTGCCTAATCAAGAAAAACTGCCGCGTAAACAATCCAAGGAGTTTCTGCGATTTGCGGGCGAGTGCGAAGCCAGTATTGGTCAGTGGAGTGACGCAGCCAAGTCATTTTCCCAGTCGTTGGCACTTACAGACACCAGCGACGCGGCAAGTTTGCCGCTGGTCGTTTGGGCGTTGAGTTGCTCTGGTCAACCCGATGACGCTTGGCAACTTGTCAAGACCACGTTGACACAAGTGGATTCACCGGGTCGCGCGGGAGCGCCACTGGCGATCACGTGGTTGTTCAAAAGTGGCTTATCGCAGCCATTACAAGCTGATTTTAAAGCAGACGCATCGGCGCACGACGTGATCTATGCGCGCTGCATGTTGGCCACCGGCGACAATCACGCCGCCGATTCCATACTTTCCTCGGAGTCGGCGGGGCTTGAAGATCCCATCGCCATGAGCGAGGCCACACAATTTCTAGCATCACGCAAGGGGGTTGACGTTGTTCTTGACATGGCCTTGGATCAGGTGCAAAAAAATCCAATGTCCGCCTCGCGTTGGGCCACCGCATTGCGCGCCTTACCTATCGGTGCAAAGCAACTTCGTGGCGAGATTCAAAAACTCAATGCCAACAACACTCCTGCCAACAACGCGGCGCGCGCTCTTCTTGGCGCTTGGTTTGATCTGGTTGGATTTGATTCCCTGTTGGCGCTGAAAACGATCGAGCCGTTCACGGATTCCCATGACGCACTGGCAAGCGCGTCGCGCATCGTGGCGTTGAAAGCGTTGGCGATTGAACAAGATCTTGCCCAAGTGGAGCGCATTGAAAAATTGTGCGACATGAAATCTTGCGACGAGTCCGCCGCGCTGGCGGCGGCTTTTCTTGAGTGTGGTGAAACTGAAAAAGCCATCGAGTACGTGGAAAAAGCCATCGCTTTGAATAAGAAAAGTTCCCAAGCGTGGATGGTGCGTGCGGCGATCGATTTGGCGCTTGCCATGGATCAAACCGTTGTGCAAACCTTTGAAAAACAGCGCGAAATCGCTCTTGAAGTGCGCAATTCACTCGAACGCGCCATGCTGAACGCACCGACGGATCGCCTGCCGGCGCGAAAGTATTTACAAGTGGCGGTGCCAGATCGTTCGATCGCGCCCGACGAGGATGCGTTGGAAATTGTCAAAGCATCCCAGTCCGCGCAGGTGCAGCGCGAATATTTTCGCGAGAAGGCGCTGCAAGCAAAGCGACGCGGACAATCAGAAGTCGCTTTGGAATCACTGCGCTTGTTGTTCATGGAGGATCCACTTGATGTCGAGGTGGGACAGGCGTTGGTGTCCGCGGCGGCGGATACTGGTCGATTGGTTGAAACGCAAAAATTTCTTGAAGCATTTTCTAAGGAGCATCCCGCTGTGTCGGAGCTTGGTGAAGCGAATCTTTCTTGCAAGGCGCAGCAAGACCGATTGCTTGAAGTGATTGAAATACTCAAGAGCGAGTCTGCGAGCGATCCAGATTCCGACGCTTTGACACGCGGATGCGTGCGAAGCTTGATAGCCGCGGGTAAAAAATCCGAGGCTTGGAGCGTGATGATGAACGCATCGGATCACGTGAAAAATGCCACGGGACGATCTCAGTTGGAGCGTATTGAATTCGCGCTTTCATTTGATCCAAATATCGCTGCGCAAGAGATTCGGAACTTGTCTCAAAACGCGCGAATATCAAAAATACAGCGCCAAAGCGCCATTTCTTTCGCGCATCGATTGCCAAAAAATATTGAGGACCGTCTGGCGCTGCAGTCGTCGCTTGCCATTGCGCTTTTGGATGACGCGCAGGTTCAACCCATGTATCTCGCGTATGCCATGTTGAATGCAAGTGTGGATGAAGCCCAAGCCCTAAGTAAAAAATTCGCGCACCCATGGACTGTGTCCGCCACACTTGAAGCCGCGCAAATGCTTGCCGATGAAGGCATGTTCCTGAAGGCCGAATCGTTGCTTCATGATGTGGGCGCTCTGAGCAAGGGCAAAGACCAAGCGCAACTATTTCGTGCGGAATTGGCCAGCATCATCGCCCTAGGCAACACGCAAAGAGCGAGCGCACGGCTGGCGCAAGAGCGGTCGATCAATAAATTTCTCATCAAAGATCCACGCGTCACAACGCAAGCCGAAGATCTTGCGGAGTTGGGAAACGCATTCCTAATGGCCAGCAATTCCGCCGCCGCAAGCGAATGTTTTCAATCCGCACTTGATCTTGCGCCTGATCTCGCCAGCGCAATGAACAACTTGGCGTGGCTTCGAATGGAGCACAACCAAATTGATTCGACCACGATTGATTTGGTCAAGCGCGCGCTGGCTATGACCCCCAACGACCCAAGCACTTTGGATACGGCGGGTTGGTTGGCGTATCGACAAGGACAATTGCTTGATTCCGCAGGTGAATTGGGCGCAATTTCTTTGCTGCGTCAATCGATTGAACAGTCGCAGGATCGCGCCTCTGCCGAATCCATGGACCATTACGCCGACGCCCTGTATCGAACCGGCGCAACCGGCAAGGCTGTGGAATTATGGCGCTTGATTGAGGATTCCGAGGCGAACAAATCTTCGCGGGAAAATGTTGTGAAAGCGTTCCAGTTATTGCAGCAGCGCGAGTGGGGAATTCGCGCATGGAACGCCGACGCTTTTTACGATCGCAATGATGGCGCCGCAATCAATCGCGCCGCGAAAAAATTAAAGGCCATAGCCAAAGGCGAAGCGCCTGAATTGGCCGACATGGATTTTGCACGGCCATCTCCAGCGCCCGCGTCAGATTTGTTGCCAAGCCAAGGATCCGCGACTTCCACAGGGGTGAAATAATGGCGGGCCATAGTGTTTGGAAAAACATCAAGCATCGCAAAGCCGCGGTTGACGCCAAGCGTGGAAAAATTTGGAGCAAACTCAGCCGCGCCGTGATTGTTGCGGCGCGTACTGGTGGCGCGGATCCAAAATTTAATTCCTCGTTGCGCCTAGCCATTCTGGATGCCAAGGCCGGCAACATGCCCCGCGACACGATCGAGAAGGCCGTGAAGAAGGGAGCGGGCGGGCTGGAGAGCGAACGCTATGAGCCGACCCGTTACGAGGGTTTCGGTCCCGGCGGTGTTGCTCTTGTGGTTGAGGCCCTTGTGGCCAACACCAATCGCACCGCCCCAGAAATCCGCACTATTTTTGACAAAAATGGCGGCAAAATTGGCGTACCAAATAGCGTCATGTTTGGCTTTGTTCAGCAGGGAATTCTTCTGATTTCTAGCCAAGCCACAACCGAGGACGCGCTTATGGAAATTGCCTTGGCGGCCGGTGCCGATGATGTCCAAAGTGGGGAGGAGGGTTGGCAAATCACCACCGCTCCCGCAATATTTGGCGTGGTGAGAGAGGCGGTCGAAGCGGCGAATATTTCTGTGGTCAGCGCGGGAATCGAATATGTTCCAATGAATACGGTGTCTGTTGATTCAGCAACAATTCAAACAATTGAAAAATTGGTTGAAGCTTTAGAGGATCATGATGATGTGCAGCGAGTGCACACGAATTTGTCTCGCGATTAACAGAATGGCCCATGTGATGAAACTCTGGAATTTCTTTATCTTTTGCGTTGTCTGTGTTCCCGCGCTTGCCGCGTGTGGAACCAAGGAACGTGAATTTCCAGGGCACACTCGTGATCAAGTTTGGAAAGCCATGGTTCAAGCGGCGGAGGATCCACGTTACGCCGATTGGATTGTTGTCGATAATGAAGTTTGGCGAGATGACACCGCAAGTCGCATTGAAATCCGGCGTGATGTAAGGCGCGACGTGATGGTTTCCGGATCGCCGCCACGGCGGGAGGAATTCGAGTGGAGATTTAGCGCTTTGGTCACCGACGCGACTCCGCCAGCGGTGGAATTTTCCACCAGCACCATTGTGGTTCCCGCGCATTTTTGGTTGCAAGCGCGGCATTATTTGGATGAAGTGGAACGAAGGCTGAGTGGATTGCCGCTGGAGAACAAGGCCACAATCGCCAAGTATTCGCCTGCGAATTCAAGCAAATTGCCGGATCGCCCGGCACAATTTCCAGTGGTCGCAGTTTCTCAAATTGATGCCAATACGCCTCCTGAGATCGCAAGCCCCGAGCCAACTCAAGCGGCGACTGTTAAGACGCCAGTCGCGATGGAAGATTTGCAAACGGCAGTTATTTCAGCCCCGCCGGAAGATTTGCAAACTGCAATTATTCCAGTCGCACAACCCGTAGCGGATCCTGAAATAGAACCAGTTGCGGAGCCAGTTGTTGAACCCGCGCCGATTCCAGTTGCAGAACCAGTTGCGGAGCCAGTTGTTGAACCCGCGCCGATTCCAGTTACAGAACCAGTTGCGGAGCCTGTTGTAGAAGCCACACCGATTCCAGTTGCAGAACCAGTTGCGGAACCTGTTGTAGAAGCCGCGCCGATTCCAGTTGAAGAACTAATTGCCGAGCCTGTTGTAGAAGCCGCGCCGATTCCAGTTGCAGAACCAATTGCGGAGCCTGTTGTAGAAGCCGCACCGATTCAAGTTGCAGAACCAGTTGCGGAGCCAGTTGTTGAACCCGCGCCGATTCCAGTTGCAGAACTAATTGCGGAACCTGTTGTAGAAGCCACACCGATTCCAGTTACAGAACCAGTTGCGGAGCCTGTTGTAGAAGCCACACCGATTCCAGTTGCAGAACCAGTTGCGGAGCCTGTTGTAGAAGCCGCACCAATAATTCCAGTTGCAGAACCAGTTGCGCAACCCGTAGTAAGCCCAGTTGTAAAGGCCTCGCCGGGTGGAGTTGCACAGCCCGTGGTGGATCCTGAAGTAGAACCAGGAGCGGCGCCAATAGTAGAAACTGCATCAATCCCAGTTGCGGAGCCTGTTGTAGAAGCTGCGCCGATTCCAATAGCGGAATCCGTTGCGGAGCCTGTTGTTGAAGCCGCGCCAATTTCAGCAACGGAAATAAATTTTCAATCCGAACCGGTTCCACTTTCGGAACCGGTTGTAGAAGCCGTGCCGATTCCTGTTGCAGAGCCAGTTGTTGAACCCGCGCCAATTCCAGTTGCAGAACCAGTTGCGGAGCCTGTTGTTGAAGCGGCGCCGATTCCAGTTGCAGAACCAGTTGCAGAACCCGTTGTAGAAGCCGCGCCGATTCCAGTTGCAGAACCAGTTGCGGAGCCTGTTTTAGAAGCCACTCCAATTCCAGTATCTGAACCGTTAGCCGAACCTTCGCCCTTTGAGCCGCCGCCAATGATCAATACTGTTTCAAGTCCAATTCCCGCATCTACGCCTGCGCTCCAGCCAATTCCAGAGCCCGATCCCGTCGAACCACCGCCATTTGAGCCACCGCCCGATCCATAAATCATCGTGTAATGTAAATCACCAACGAAGCCAATTTTTCATCTTTCCAAGGAGAAACGAATGCCAAGCAAAATTCAAATGACCACCGCCGGACTTCAAGTTCCAGATCAACCATTCATTCCATTTATTGAAGGCGACGGAACTGGTCCCGACATTTGGAAGGCCAGTCAAATGGTGTTCGACGCCGCGGTTGAAAAAGCCTACAACGGCAAGCGCAAGATTCATTGGCACGAAGTTCTCGCCGGCGAAAAAGCTTTCAACAAAACTGGATCATGGTTGCCAGAAGAAACGCTCACCGCATTCCGCGACATGCTTGTTGGCATCAAGGGTCCGCTCACAACTCCAATTGGTGGCGGCATCAGCAGTCTGAATGTCGCGCTTCGCCAGAAACTGGATCTCTATGTTTGTTTGCGACCCGTGCGCTACTTCAAGGGCGTGCCAAGTCCAGTGAAGAAGCCCGAAGATGTGAACGCCGTGATCTTTCGCGAGAACACCGAGGACATTTACGCTGGCATTGAATTCAAGGAAGGTTCGCCCGACTCCAAGAAATTTATGGATGCTTTCAAGTTGGCTTTTCCAGAGCAGTTCAAAAAAATTCGTTTTCCAGAAACTAGCGGCATTGGTATCAAGCCAATTTCCAAGGACGGCACCGAGCGTCTTGTTCGCAGCGCCATTAAGTACGCGCTGAAAGAGAAGCGAAAAAGCCTGACAATTGTGCATAAGGGCAACATCATGAAGTTCACCGAAGGCGCCTTCAAGGATTGGGCCTACGCGCTTGCGGCCAAGGAATTCCGCAATGAAACTGTGAGTGAACGCGAGACGTGGATCTTTGGAAACAAGGATTCCAACGCCGCGCTGACCACCGAGGCCAACGCCAAGATGATCGATCCGGGCTACGACATGATGACGCCAGATCAACAAGGCAAGATTCGCGCCGAGATTGATGTGGCCATGAAGTTGGAGGCAACCCACGGCGGCGGTAAATGGAAAAGCAAGTTGCTCATCAAAGATTCCATCGCCGACATTACGTTGCAACAAGTGCTCACGCGCGCCAAAGATTTTGATGTGATCGCAACCATGAATTTGAACGGCGACTATTTGTCCGACGCGCTCGCCGCGCAAGTGGGTGGTATCGGCATCGCGCCTGGCGCCAACATCAATGAGATCACCGGTCACGCCATCTTTGAAGCCACGCACGGCACCGCGCCAAAGTACGCCAACCTTGATCAAGTGAATCCAGGCAGCGTGATCTTGTCCGGCGAAATGATGTTGCGCTATATGGGTTGGAGCGAGGCCGCTGACATGATCATCGCGGGCATGGACGCGGCCATCGCCGCGCGCACCGTCACGTACGATTTTCATCGCTTGATGGAAGGCGCGCGCAAGGTGAAATGTTCTGAATTTGCCCAAGAAATCATTCGTCACATGGACGCGCGCGTGGCGGTCACGGCTTAAAGCGCCACTTATTTCATGACAACGCAAACACCTCCGCCACCCCAGTGGAAGCAATTCTTTCAATCGCTTCCCCGCGGAATGCGCGGAGGTTTTGTTTTGTTGATCGTGTGGAGTTTGCTGCCCATGGGCTGCGGTCTGTATTTACTCGCCAACATTAATTCGGCGCACCACTGGCTTGGTGGCGAAGACTTAAAAGCCGCCTCATTATTTGCGGCAAGCTACGCGGTGTTGACTGGCCTTGGCATTTTGCCAACGTATGCGGCCACCATCGTGGGCGGCTGGGTCTTTGGTGTGGAACTTGGTTTTGCCGCATGCGCCGCCGGATATTTGGGCGGCAGCACGATTGGTTTTGGCATCAGCAAATTGGTGTGCTCGAATCATGTCGCAACATGGATCGACTCGCGAAAGCGTTGGCGCATTATTCGCAAAACAATTCTTGAGGAAAATTTTTGGAAGGCCACGGGCATTATCGCTTTGATTCGCCTTTCACCAAGCGGACCATTTGCCGTGACCAACTTGGTGCTTGCCGCATGCGGCGCGCGCTGGAAGGAATTTCTCATCGGGTCCTCCGTTGGCATTGCGCCGCGAACCTTGTTCGCGTGTTTCATGGCCGCAACAGGTTCCGCCACGGGCGCCACGGATATTCAGTCATTGGCTCAAAACCAAGGAGTTTTGGCTGTGATTGTGGGTATTGTGATTTTCATTGTCACACTTGCGGTGATTGGTGGAATTGCGCGCGCCGCGCTTGACCGCGCCTTGCGTGACGAAACCACCGCAATTCGCTAACTTGCTTCACCCATGTCCGTTATTGAAATGAATCGTCCGCGCGTTAAAAATTCCGCCAATACATTGTCGCGCGCGAAGGCGCTAGGTAAAGGCGCGGCCAATCTTGCCGCAAAAACTTCGGCGAAAGCTTCTGTCAATGCTCTGGCAAAATTAAAGAAGAAGCCAACCGCGAAGTCCTCTCGCAAGAATGGTAAAAATGGTTGGCGCACCGCGGCCACCAGCGATCATCATGAACTGTATGAATTGTCCGTGCAAACTCCCAAAGAGGAAGTGGAGTTCATTGACAAGGTATTTAAGTCCATCACCAATCGCTTGCCCGCCACGTTTCGCGAGGACTTTTGTGGCACGCACATTCTTTCAAGCGCGTGGGTGATTCGCCGCCCAACCAATCACGCGTATGGCGTTGACCTTGATCCATCCGTGCTTGCATGGGGCGCCGCGCGTCGCAAGCAACAGCTCTCGCCAAGCGCGCATAAGCGTTTGCACACCGTGCAAGGAAATGTGCTTTCGCACAAGGGCGACTTGGTTGATGTGGTTGCCGCCTTCAATTTCTCCTATTACATATTTAAAAAGCGCGCCGAACTGTTGCGTTATTTCAAATTTGCGCGCACGCGCCTGAAAAAAGACGGCGTGTTTTTCTTGGATTGCTACGGTGGCTACGAAAGTTTCTCCGAGCAAAATGAGGAGCGTAATTTGGACGGCTTCACCTATATATGGGACACCGCCAAGTACAACCCGATTTCGGGCGAGGTTCTGAATCACATTCATTTTAAGTTTCCAGACGGCACGCAGATTCGCAAGGCATTTACCTACGATTGGCGCCTTTGGACCATCGCCGAGTTGCAGGAATTGCTCGCCGACGCGGGCTTTAAACGAAGTACCGTATATTGGGAAGGCACCGACCACGCCACAGGCGGAGGCAACGGAATTTTCCGCAAGGCCACCCAAGGTGAGGCATGCGCTGGATGGATTGCCTACATCGCCGCCGAAAAATAAAAATGAAAAATTATGTAAATCAACAACAGGAAATGAACGGCAACTTAGCCTAAAGTCATCCCCATGCATCCGTTCGCAATACTCGCGCCCGCTTGGCGCCGCGCTCCTGCCGCTGGAATTGTGGCGGGAGCCCTTCAAGAAGTGGAAGAAATTTTTCGTCGACAATTGCGCAGCGATTTGCCCGCCGTGAATGAATTGGCGCGACACGTGGAGCGCTATCGCGGAAAAATGTTGCGTCCAACTCTGCTCTTGCTTTCGGGTTTGGCGGCAACCGGCCGCGAGGACGAGGCCGCGCTGACGCGCAATCATAAAATGGCGGCGGCTGTTTCTGAAATGATCCACATGGCAACGTTGGTGCATGACGATGTGCTTGACGAGGCCGACACGCGCCGCCGTGGCGCCACAATTAATTCATTGCGCGGCAATGAGACCGCCGTAATGCTTGGCGATTGGCTTATCTCCAACGCGTTTCATTTGTGCTCGCTGATTGGCGACACATCTCTCAACGTGGCGTTTGGCCACACCACAAACACCTTGTGCGAAGGCGAGTTGCTGCAACTGAGCCGCCGCGAGGATGTGTGCTTGGACGAGAGCACGTATCTAGAAATTGTGAAGCGCAAGACTGCGGCGTTGGTGTCCGCGTGTTGCCAACTTGGCGCTCAATTGTCCGGTGCCAGCGAGGAAATTCAAAAAGCGCTCGGCATGTATGGCCAGCACACTGGCGTGGCTTTTCAAATTCAAGACGACATTCTGGATTTCACCGGCGATCAAAGCGTGGTTGGTAAAACATTGGGGTGCGATTTGCTCAAGGGCAAGGCAACGCTTCCGCTGATTTTATATTTACGTGATTGCGTTGGCTCCTCGCGGGTTGACGCGATCAATGTGATTGAATCGCGCGACGGAATTGAATTAGTGCGACGCATGAACAAGGCTGGCTCAATCACTGCCGCGCAAGCGGTGGCGGAAAATATGATCCGCGCCGCGCAAGACGCGCTCCAACCGCTTCCCCCAAGCCAAGTGAAGACGCTGTTGCAAGAGTTGGCGCTGGAAGTCATCCGCCGCGATCGCTGATCGCGCCGTCGCAACTTGCGTTGTCGATCAACCGCACGCCGCCAAGGCGCGCGGCAATCAGAGCGCGCGCCCCAGACTTTAATTTTGGTTCAAATTTCTCAATGGGCAGAAGCGTGTCCGGCGCGCGAATCACCGCGTATTCAACCAAAAGTTGGTGCAGCGCCAACACGCGGAGCATTTCACTTTCCGCCGCGGCAATGTCCATGCCCGCGCGCGCGCATTCTTGCGCTGCAGCCAACGCCCGCGAAAGTCCACGCGCATTTTCGCGCTGATTCGCCTGCAAATATCGGTTGCGGCTGCTCATGGCCAGTCCATCGCTTTCGCGAATAGTGGGGCACGCATGCACAACAAGCTTCTGCCAGCGCGCGCCTTCGCGACGCGCCATCTCTTGTATCACTCGCAGTTGCTGGAAATCTTTTTCACCAAAATATGCGGCTGCGGGTTGGCACATGTCAAAAAGTTTCGCAACCACTTGGCACACGCCGGCAAAATGAGTGGGGCGCTGCGCGTCCTCTAGTTTGGGTTGCGTTGCCACAAGCGGCAATTGCAATTTTACCGCCTCCGCGTTGGCCGCATCCACGCCATGCGGATACATATCTTGCACGCTTGGAATAAAAATCGCCGCCGCGCCCGCCGACTGGCACAGTTCGCGGTCCGCTTCAAGCGTGCGTGGATATTTTGAAAAATCTTCGCCCTTGGCAAACTGCGTGGGGTTCACAAATAAACTCACCACCACGGGGCGCCCATCGCTCGCCGCTCGCTTGATCAAGGAAGCGTGCCCCGCATGCAACGCGCCCATGGTTGGAACCAAGGCGCATCCATGCAGTGGAGTGAGTGATTCCGCGTGTTCAACAATCTGCATGCGGCGAAGGTACTCGCCTTTTATGCCTCGCTTGCGCATAAATTTCAACTTGAAACCTCATTTGATACGCGCATAAAATGTTCAAATTTTCCTTTGCGGCGCCGTCAATCTTGCCTACACTACAAAATCCAATTCACGGGCCGTAATTTAAGATGGAAAGTCCGAATTTCATTCACCTTCAATACAACCTCAGCAACATGAACAAACCACGACCACTGTATTTAGACAATGCCGCCACCACTCGATGCGATCCTCGCGTGGTGGAAGTCATGCTTCCTTACCTTACCGAGGCCTATGGAAATTCCGGCAGTCGCAACCACGCCTTTGGTTGGGAAGCGGAGGAGGCAGTTGAGAAAGCGCGCGAGCAAGCCGCCGCGCTGATCTGCGCCAACGCCAAGGAAATTATTTTCACCAGCGGTGCTACTGAAAGCAACAACTTAGCCATCAAGGGCGCGGCGCACATGTACGCCAAAAATCCAGAAGGTCAAACTGGCCGCGGTCACATTATTACAGCGCTTCACGAACACAAGGCCGTGCTTGACCCATGCAAGCGTCTTCAGAAGGAAGGCTTTGATGTCACCTATTTGCAGCCGCCCGCCGACGGCGTGATCACCGTTGACATGGTCGCCAAAGAAATTCGCCCCGATACCATTTTGGTTTCCATCATGTGGGCTAACAATGAAATTGGAACCATCAATGAAGTTCCGGCCATTGGCAAACTTTGCCATGACAAGGAAATTATTTTCCACAGCGACGGCACGCAGTGGGTTGGAAAAATGCCGACTGATGTCGAGCGTGACAATATTGATTTGCTTTCCTGGAGCGGTCACAAGATGTATGGACCCAAGGGCGTGGGCGCGTTGTATGTGCGCCGTCGCAAACCGCGTGTGCGCTTGGAAGCCATCTTCGACGGCGGTGGCCAAGAGCGCGGAATGCGCAGTGGCACGCTGAATATCAGCGGAATTGCCGGCTTTGGTAAGGCCTGCGAATTGTGCCAGCATGAAATGCAAGCCGAAGGCGAGCGCCTTTTAAAGTTCCGCAATCGTCTGGAAACTGAACTCGCCAAGGCGATTGAAGTGACTCAAGTCAACGGCAACGCCAGCAAGCGCGTTCCAAACATCACCAACATTTCATTTGGTTTTGTCGAGGGCGAAAGTTTGCTCATGGGCATCAAGGACATCGCCTGTTCATCCGGTTCCGCTTGCACCAGCGCCAGCCTTGAGCCAAGTTATGTTCTAAAAAGTTTGGGAGTGGGCGACGAACTTGCGCACAGCAGTCTTCGTTTAAGCATGAGCCGCTGGACCACCGAGAAAGAAATCGATTACACCATTGCTTCAATCACCAAGGCGGTGTTGCATTTGCGAAAGATGAGTCCTCTTTATGATTTGTTCAAAGAGGGCGTGGACATTAGTAAGATTCAGTGGCAAACCCACTGAGTTGTTGAAGAAATTTTGACTTACCAGTTTGGTAAAAAGTTGGATAAAAATTTAAGAAAGATCACACCATGGCATACAGCGACAAAGTCATCGAGCACTATCAGAACCCGCACAATGTTGGTTCATTTGGCAGCAGCAAAGAAGTTCAGGCCCGCAAAGATGTTGGCGTGGGCATTGTTGGCGCGCCCGAATGCGGCGATGTGATGCAGTTGCATATTCAAGTCAGCGACGCCGGCGTGATTCAGGACGCAAAGTTCAAGTGCTTTGGTTGCGGCTCCGCCATCGCGTCAAGTTCCTTGGCCACCGAGTGGATCAAGGGCAAGACCGTGGATGAGGCGCTTGCCATTAAGAACACTGAAATTGTGGAGGAACTCAGCCTACCGCCAGTAAAAATTCACTGCAGCGTGTTGGCGGAGGATTCCATCCGCGCCGCTATTGAAGATTGGAAAAAGAAGAACGGACACGCCACTGCGGTTGATGCCCACGCCGCTCACGCGCACTAATTCAACTCACACATTTCTTTGAGAAATCAAATTACACTCACACAACATTTTTAGGAGACCCACATGTCAGTCATCGTCACAGAAACAGCGGCCCGCGAAATTGATTCCATCATTCGTCAACAGGGACTTGACCCAGCCAAGATTCATTTACGCGTTGGCGTGAAGGGTGGAGGTTGCAGCGGTTTCAGCTACCTGCTTGATCTCACCGAGATCCGTAAGGACAACGACGAGTTGTGGGAAGTTTCTTTCACACGTCGACCAGATGTTGCCGCGAAGGCGCACAACGAAAGCGGAGGTGGCTCCGTTGCCACCGCGACCACGCCGGATACATTCGCCGTGAAAGTGATCTGCGATCCAAAGTCCTACTTGTATGTCAACGGCACAACGATTGATTTCAAGGATGAGGTCATGGGCCGCGGATTTGTTTTCAGCAATCCAAACGCCACCACCACGTGCGGATGCGGCTCAAGTTTCAGCGCGTAAGCAAGCCAGCACAGTTCAAATTCAGCAGAAACGCCCGCTCAAATGGGGCGTTTCTTTTTTTGCCCTGCGATTCAACTTGCGATCACAAAGTAGCGCGCGAGTTTGACGCGGCGAATTTGTTCTGGCGAATCTCCCCAACCAGCGCGGGGAATTCTTCGGCGGCAACAGCCTTGCCAATCAGCCAGCCTTGCGCGCCGTCGCAGGCATTCTCCTTGAGCCACGCCCATTGCGTGACATTTTCCACGCCCACCGCCACCACGCGCGTGTTCAATTGCTTGCTCAGCGACAGCATTGCCTGAACCATCATTCGGTCTTGCGCCGTTCCAGGCAGCGGCCGAATAAAACTGCGGTCGATTTTTAATTCGGACACAGGCAGAGCTTTCATGTTGGCCAACGTGGCCACGCCCACGCCAAATTCATCCATGCACATGGTCACACCCAAGTTGCGAAGCGTTGTCAGCGGCGCGTTGAACACTTGCGGGTTTGAAATAATCGCGGCCTCTGAAATTTCAACCGCCAACTGCGCGCCGGACACGCCGCTTTCATTCAGCGCGCCGCGCACCGTGTCCACAAAGCGCGGATTTGCCAATTGATTCGCCGTGATATTCACCGCCACGCGAATGTGCAGGCCAATCTCCTCCCACGCGGCGCATTGGCGGCACGCTTCGCGCATGCTCCACAAAGTGATCTGATCCATCACGCCACATTCCTGGGCAATGGCCACAAAGCGCCCCGGCGCAATGGACACACCCGTGGGCGATGTCCAGCGAATCAGCGCCTCGGCGCCGTACACATCGCCTCGGTTCATGTTGATTTGCGGCTGAAACAGCAATTGAAATTCCGAATGCTCCACGGCGTGGCGCATGGCGCTGGCCAATTGAAGATCATTGAGAACTTGCGAGCTCATTTGCGCGGACCAATGCACCACCGTTGAGTTTGCGCCGTCGCGCGCTTGGTCGGCCGCCATTTCCGCGCGACCGATCAAAGTGCGCGCGTCAATTTTTTCACTGAAGCCCACCACGCATAAACCCGCATGCGCGCGCAAGCGAATTTCTCGCTGCGCCAGAAACACGGGCATACGCGCCGCAAGCGCCACGCTGTCGGCGAGTGTTTCCAAGCCAACCAAATTGCGGGGCAGGGAGATTAAAAAATTCTCCTCGTCCATAAATGTCATCCACGCGCCATTTGGCAACAGCGGGGTCAAGCGCGCTTGAAGCGATCGCTCAACTTCCATTTGCAGCGCGTCGCTGGCCACGCCCAACATATTCAGCGCCGTGGACACATTGGTGAAATGGTCAAATCGCATCAGCAACAGGCTTCCAATTTGTTCTTGGTCAAGCGCGCTTTGCACTTGCCGCTCGGCGGAATTTGTGCCGCGCCCAAGCTGCGAAGCCCCAAGCCACTGTTCGCGGCGCAAGAGCGCGCTGTCAAGAACCTTGCAGATTGTTTCAACCGGCGCGTGCGCGTCCACTGTGGCGTCCGCGCCAGCAGTCGCCAACGCCGCAAGTGTGTCAGCCGCCGCGATGGCCACGACCAATGTGTGAGCAAGAACTTGTGTGGCGCGAATTTGCTGAAGCAATGCCGCGGCGAAGTTGCTCGCGTCATCCAACAACACAATGCACGTTGCCTGCGTGGAGCACGCCATTTGCAAAGCCTGATCTATTGGCGCAAACAAGCAATGTGCGCCGTTGCTTTTTAGTGCGGCGGCAAGCGTGTCGCGTGCGGAGTCAGTGTTTGAAACCAATAAAAGTTGCGGCATATTGCGCTGGCGAGTTTAAGCGATCCCATTCAATGCGGAAGCGGGGGTGATGCGAGACGTTTAGACAACCACGCTGCGTAAAAAAATGTTGCCACAAGGCAAGATATACCGCGATAGTGTCAAATTATTCCTTCTCATTGGCCGGTCCAATCAAATGCCGTCTCACTCCTTCATCCAAAGTAAGCGTTTGCATCTGGCGAATCGCAATCTCATTTAGGCGTTTCAGTCGATCAGGTTGTGGCATGTTCATGTGAATCAACTCGGCATTCATGCCCTCAATATTGACAAGCACAAGAAGTTGCTCAATCGTTGCATGGTCGCGCATGTTGCCTTCTAGAAGAGGATGTGTGTCGCGCCACTGTTTGGCAGTTACGCCAAAGAGCGCCACATTGAGCAAATCAGCCTCGTTGGCATACGTGATTGCCGCTTGCGCTGAAGTGACCGCCAAAGGAATTAAATTTGCCTTTACCGCATCGGTATGAATTCGGTAATTCAATTTGGTCAAAGTGCGGTTGAGATTCCACGACAAAGACAAGCGGCGATTTTCATCGTCCTTCAGGCGCTGAAATTCCTTGATGAGGTAAATCTTGAATTCACATGAGATCCATGTTGCGAATTCAAATGCAATATCCCTATGCGCAAATGTCCCGCCGTGGCGGCCCGCCTGTGAAATAATTCCAATGGCGTGAGTGGTTTGTATCCATCTCTGCGGTGAGAGCACGAAATAGTTGTTTCCCGCCTCGTTTTTAAACCTATCGAATTCGAGAGGTTTAAAATCCGGGTTGCTTAACTTCTCCCAAATCCCCATGAATTCAATGGTGCTTCTATTGCGCATCCAGTTGTTGATGACGGCAAAAGGTTCCTGCGAATTGCGAATTCGGGCAATGTCCGTCAGGGATAGATAGTCCTGCGCATTCTGTGTTCGTATGGCGATGGCAGTGCCTTGGACTTCAATGATTGATTGGTTTCGCTTGCTCATACATTCCTCCTGAAGTCATTTCTGCGGTACAAGCTGGGCCGCATTGTCAACGCTCTTCAATGTAGTTATGCCTAGAAGCACATTTAAATTTGCTCCTTAAATTCCTTAAAATTTTCGATGTTTTAGAAATGAGCAGGTAGTCAGGATGTTGCGTGATCATGGGTGCTACAAGTCTGTTGCGTAAATACAAAGCTCTTGGCGCTTAAACAACTCGCGCTTCATAAAAGAGGTTGCCACGGGTGCGCTAGAACGCGCTGCTTGCAAGCAAGTGAAACGCTTTGCAGAAAGGGTGGCACCAGTCGCTCAGACAACGCACCCCACGCAAGCGGGGCTTGCGCGGGTGCTAAACTCGCTTGTGGTGCCACCCTTTCTGCGACGCGGGAATTGGCAATTTCTTTTATTTCGCGGAAAAATTCAGACTCGCGCCAATTCCGCTTCGATCTGTTCAATCGTGGGCAAACTTGACTGCAATTCGTGCGGCAGCGCATGGGTGAGTTGCGTGTCCCACTCCGCCACGGTGATTGGTTTACAAATTCCACCAAGCGCATATTCAACAAGCACGCGGTTCTTTTCGCGCACCAGCAACAGGCCCATGGTCGGTCCATCATCTTCATGGCACAGCAACCGATCGACGGCCGTCATGTACATGCCAAGTTGCGCGCCATCGCCCGGCTCAAACGCGCGGGCCTTCAACTCAAGCACCACATAGCGGCGCAACTTGATATGGTAGAAAAGCAAATCAAGTTGAAAATCTTGATCGCCAATTTCCAAACGCACTTGTCGACCAACAAAAGCAAATCCCTGACCCAACTCCAATAAAAATCGCTGCATGTGATCCACCAACGCCTGCTCCACTTCACGCTCACGCCGCGTGTCTGCGGTTCCTAGAAAGTCGAATAAGTAAGGGTCCTTGAACACCTGCGCCGCCATATCTGAATCCGCTGGCGGCAATGTTGACGCGAAATTATGTTGCGACTTTCCATGGCGCGTGTGGGCGCGCGATTGAATTTGCAGCGCAAGTATGTCGCGTGACCAGCCATGTTCCAATGATTTTTGCGTGTACCAAAGTCTGATTTTGGAGTCGTCAACTTTTTCAAGCAAGGCGATATGTTGATACCAACTCAATTGTGCAAGTGTCGCTTGCACAATTGATTCATCCGGCCATGCCTGCGCAAACGCCCGCATGTATTTAAGATTTCGCCGGGAAAAACCCTTCATATCTGGAAACGCGTGTCGCAGATCAGCCGCCAACCTATCAATCACTTTGCTGCCCCAGCCTTGCGCCGCTTGCTTGTGCAAAATGCCGCGCCCAATTTCCCAATACAACAAAACCAGCGACGCATTTGCGGCCATAACCACCCGCAATCGTGATTGCGAAATGCGACTCTTTAATTGCGCAAGCCACGGCGCATAGTCCGCAGGCATGCTGGTAGCCAGTGGCGGTCTTAGAAATAAAGCGTGATCATGAACGCCCTTGCGCCGTTTCTGCGAAGGCTTGGAAACGGTGTCCGCGGCGCCTTTGGCCAATGCAATAATTTTCCTTTTTACTTTCGCCACTCGCGCCTCCAGTTAATGGTTGCATGCGCATTTGCCTGCAATGCCACGCTACTCAGGTTTTTAGAAGCGTCCTAAAAAAAAGAAAAACTTCTGTGGAAATTTTTGCGCGTAAATACTGAGTCTCTGGCGCTTAAGTAACTCGTGCTCCATCAACGAGGTTGCCTCTAGTGCTCAAGCAACGCGCCGCTTGTAAGCAAGTGAAACGCTCTGCAGAAAGGGTGGCACCAGTCGCTCAGACAACGCAC
>CAIKXA010000023.1 GCA_903831295.1 uncultured bacterium
TAGAAGCATTCCAGTTGCGGTGGTTATAGAAAGCGCTGGTCCAGCCGCCACTGACTTTGCCAACGCGCTTGAAAAAGATTCGACGCTGAGCGTGCGAATACTTCCCAGCCGCGAAGAAGCTGACGCAAGCGTGCGGCTTGGTCGTGTTGCGGCGTGCGTGATTATTCCAAAGACATTCGACACCGACTTGGAGAAAGTCATGGCGGGTGGCCGCGCGATCGTGGAAGTGCATTGCGATCCCGCGCGCCAAGCCGAGAGCGGTCTTGTTGTTGGAAAATTAAATGAGCACGCCATGCGCGCCATTGTTCGCATGTTCACCAATCCAAAAATCAACAGCAAGATGTTGGCGCAAAGCAAGTTGGCGCTGGCGCTCAATCCAAACATGACAAGTCAGCAACGCGAACGCGTCAGCGATGTGCTAGAATCAGTGCAGGAACTTTTCAAACAGCAGAATCGCGAAGCCGCGGCGGCGGAAACTTCCAAGACAATTGCTGGCTCGGTGAATCGCGACTCCACAACCAACACGATGCAAGCAAATACAAGCGAAAGTACAAAGTCCGCAAGCAACAACACTGACAATGGAAATGTTCCCGTATCAACTCCACCATCCGCAACATCCCCTGATCCATTCTTGGCGCTACCAATTCAAATTCAAAGCAGCACGATCGCCAGTGAATCCACCGAGCCACCAAGCACATTTGCAGTGACATTTCCACAAGGACTTGCGTGGGGATTTGTGGGATGCATTGGCGCGTTCGGCGCGGGCATGGCCGAGGAGCGCCGCCGCGGAACATTCATGCGGTTGCTACTTGCGCCTTGCACCATCTTCAGCGTGCTGGCTGGAAAAAGTCTGGCGTGCTTCACCGCATGCGTAACCATGAGCGTATTCATGTTGCTTGTCGCCACGTTTGGCTTTCATGTGTCCGTACAAAATTTGCCCATGCTTGCGCTGGCCATTGCCACATGCAGTTTCGCGTTCAGCGGTTTCACCATGGCGCTTTCCGGTCTATTTAAAAACAACGAAGGCTCCGCACGCAGCGCTGGCAACGCCATTGTGTTGGTGCTGGTCATGATCGGTGGCGGCACAATTCCACTGGCGTTCATGCCGCCATTTCTTCGTGCGGCAAGTCAAGCAAGTCCCTTCTCGTGGGCCATTCTTGCCATTGAAGGCGCTGTCTGGCGCGGCTTTGCGTTCACCGAAATGCTTGCGCCACTCGGCATTTTGTTGTTCATTGGCGCGCTTGGCTTGATGCTGGGAAATGTCTTTATAAAAAAACGCGCGCGCGGCTAAGTCGCGCGGCGCATCCGATTGCGCCCCGTCAGAAACTCTGGCGGATTTCAAAATTTATTTTTCAGTCGCTCAATCACTTCACGAAAATGAGCCATACTGCCACACATGCCGCAACTATTGGCTCCCACCGACATCATGGATCGCGCGTTGCAATTCCATACATGGCTGCCACAAATCACATTTTGGGCTGGCTTGGTTTTACTGATTGCGGTCATCTTTAATCGCTACGGAAAAAAATTAGGTTTACCAAGCGGCCTTCTCTTTCTCGGGCTGGGAATGATTTGTGGCGAAGATGGCCCACTGAGAATCGATTTCCTCGACTTTGATCTCACCTACGGAGTGGGAATGATCTGCCTCATCTTGATTCTGTTTTATGCTGGACTTGGAATAAAAATTCCAAGCATGCGTGGCGCCTGGACTCCAGCCATTGCATTGGCGACCGTTGGCGTACTCATGATCTCCGCAATCATTGCGGTCTTTGTGAGAGTATGGAGTCCACATGCCAGTTGGTCGGAGGCGCTTCTGATCGGCAGCGTGCTTGGAAGCACAGACGCTGCCGCGGTATTCGCCGCGCTTGCTGGAGTTGGTTTTAAAGGCCGCGTGCGCCAAATCGTTGAACTTGAAAGCGGCCTGAACGATCCCATGGCTTTCATACTTGTGTTTGCGCTCACTTCGGTTGTGTTGGGCAAGGAATGGTCTGGATTGGAAATTGGATTGGATGTTCTAAAACAATTCACCATTGGTGCCGGCGCAGGTTTGTTCATGGGTTGGCTCGCCATGCTCTCATTCAAATTGCTGCCGAGCCAAGAAACCGGCCTTTACCCAATTCGTAGCGTGGCTTGCGCGCTTGCAAGCTTTGGTCTTGCAAGTATTTTTGACGGCAGTGGACTGATCAGTGTGTTCCTTTGCGCAATCCTGCTGGGAAACTCCTCGCTTCCACTACGCAGCACTATTGTGCGAGTGCATGATTCACTGGCTTGGGGTGGACAAATCACAATGTTCTTTTTGCTTGGCCTACTGTGCACACCGCATCGATTCATCGAACCGGAAATTCTTATAGGTGGAACGATGGTTGCGCTGTGGCTTGCGTTCGTGGCTAGACCAGTTGCGGTGGCGGTGATTCTTTTGCCCATGCGAATTCCGTGGCGCGAAATTGTGTGCGTGGCGTGGTTGGGCTTGCGTGGCGCGGTGCCGATTATTCTTTCCACCATTCCACTTCTGTTTCTTGGCAATCCCGATATTGCTCCGCGCGCTCAACGGCTTTTCGACCTGGTGTTTATTTGCGTTGTGGTCGGCTGCTTCATTCCAGGCGCCATTATTAAAGTTGTTCCGCGTTGGCTAGGAATGCTCACGCCAAAAACATTGGCTCAAGAAGAAGCCGAAGCCGAAGCCTGATCTGTGGTGGACTGACCTAGTACGTTCTGGCTGGGCGCGTTCGGAATTGGCTTGACCTCTTCGATCAGGCGATCCAATTTTCTCAATGCGGGCAAGCACCACGCAATCACACCGGTCACGGCAAGCGTTCCAATTCCGCCACTGATCACGCTCCATACTGGACCAATCCAAGCCGCGACTAGTCCGCTTTCAAATCCGCCAAGTTCATTGCTGCACTCGATAAAAATTCCGTTGACCGCTGTCACGCGCCCGCGCAATTGATCGGGCGTACGCGTTTGCACCAACACATGGCGAATGACCACGCTGACGTTGTCAACCGCACCACTGGCCATAAGCAATGCCACGCTGATCCAAAATGAATGGCTTATGCCAAATAGAATCATGCACACGCCGAATCCGACCACGCTCCACAACAACAACGGACCTGCGGGCCGCAACGTTGGGCGCACCGCCAAGAATCCCGCGATGATCAACGCGCCGACCGCCGTTGACGCTTTAAGAATTCCCAGTCCAACCGCGTCAGTGTGCAAAATGTCCGTGGCAAAAATGGGAAGCAGCGCGGTGGCTCCACCAAACAACACCGCCAATAAATCAAGCAAGATGGCGCCCAGAATTACTTTCTCTTTGCGAATGTGCGTAGCGCCCGCGAACATGGCGCGGAAACCGAATCCCCCCGTGGCCTTCACGGTTTCTCTTGGCCGCAATCGTAACGCCGCAATGGCAAAGCCCGCGCACAACGCCGTGGACAACGCGAACACAATCCATGTTGATTGCGTGAGCGCAATCAAGCCGCCGGCCAATACCGGTCCGCCAATCGCTGCGCATTGAAAGATGGCGCTGTTCCATGTCACCGCATTTTGAAAGCGATCAATGGGGACCAACAGCGGCAATAAACTTTGACGCGTTGACATGTTAAAGGCGCGCACGCAACCACTGAGCGCGATGGCCACAAAACTTATCCATAGCGGAGCCCCGCAATACGCGGTGACCGCAAGCAAGGCCGCCACCAAGACGAAACCACTTTGCGTGAACACAAGTATTTTGCGGCGATCAAAAAGATCAACCATGTGACCCGCTGGAAAGGCCAACACCATTACGGGCAATGCGCGCGCCAGACCAATCAATCCCAAACTCAGCGGGTCTTTGGAACGCTCCCACACATCCCACAACACGGTGGTGTTGAGCATTTGCAAACCAAATCCGCCCGACAACATTCCCGCCGCGTACCAGCGGTAATTGCGCTCGCGCCATGCGTCCTTCCATGACGCTGGTCGAGCGGTTGCTGGGGAATTGTGCGACGCGGTCTGCATGTAAACAACAGTAGCCGAACATTTCAAATAGTGTCCGTCACGGGCACGTTACTTGGTGGACGTTCTGCACAGCGGATTGATTTGAGCCACTCCCCCGTGATGCGCAATAAAAAACGCGCCGGTTTGAAGGGCGCGTTGTGCAAACTTGAAATATCAATCGCCGCGAAGCCTTACGCCAACATCAAACGGTCACCAAGCGCCGTGTGATGCGCGCGCATGGCGTCACGGGTATCAAGAATCAACTTGGAATTTTTAGCGATCATGTTCCAATCAAAAGCGGAATGCGCCGTTGAAACCAATACAAGGTCGTAACTAGCCAAACTCGCCGCGGTCAACGCCACGGATTTCTTTTGCAAGTCATGCTTGCGGCCAGCCCAAGTTTCAGGAACAAGTGGATCGCTGTAATCGGTGTGCGCGCCGCGATCCTCCAAAAGTTGAATCAACTCAAAGCTGGGACTCTCACGCACATCATCAATGTCGGCCTTGTACGCCAACCCAAGCACAAGAACCTTGCTTCCCTTCATGGCCTTGCCGTGATTGTTCAACAACTCGGCGGCGCGGTCGATTGCGTAGTGCGGCATGCTCGTATTAATTTCACCAGCCAACTCAATGAACTTGGTTGAGCATCCAAATTCCTTGGCCTTCCATGTGAGATAGAACGGATCAATTGGAATGCAATGTCCGCCAAGGCCAGGCCCTGGAAAGAACGACATGAAACCAAACGGCTTGGTTCCCGCGGCGCGAATCACTTCCCACACGTCGATGCCCATTGGCGTGAGCGTGGTCTTGAGCTCATTCACCAGCGCAATATTGACGGCTCGGAAAATATTCTCAAGCAACTTGGCGCTCTCGGCGATCTCCGCGCTGGACACTTCAATCACTTCCTTAATGCCCTTGCGATACACCGCGGCCGCAAGTTCGGTGGCTTGCTTGCCAACACCGCCCACCAACTTTGGAATGGTGCTGGTGGAATGGCTCTTGCGTCCTGGATCTTCACGCTCTGGACTGAAGGCCGCGAAAATATCCTCGCCCAAAACCCAATCTTTGGCGCGCGCGCCGGCGGCCTTGAACACAGCGGGCATCATGTCCTCGCGCGTGGTGCCTGGATAGGTTGTGCTTTCAAGAACAATCAGTTGTCCTTTGCGCAATGTTTTGCCAATCGCGTCCGCGGTTTGCAAGATGTATGAAATGTCGGGCTCTTGATGGCGGCCAAGCGGAGTTGGTACGCACACCAGAATCACATCGCACTCGCCCAAGCGCGCGAAATCCGTCGTGGCCTCAAATCGCTTGCTGTCGCGCAGCGAAGTAACCATGTCACTGCCTAAATGCTTGAGATAGTTGCGGCCCTCGCGAATGGCCTTTGGCTTTTTTGGATCAATATCAAATCCCATCACGGGCAAACCGCCCTGATGCAGCGCGTGCGCCAACGGAAGGCCGACATAACCAAGACCAATCACGCCAACGCGCGCTTGATTGGTTTCGATTTTTGTCTTGAGGGATTTGTAAGAGTCGCTGGAAGTTGACACCGCCATTTGATCTCCTTGTCGTTGCCGAAATTGGCAATGAGTAGACGAATATAATGGATTGGCGAGCAGCGCGGCGGCGATAAATGCGCCCTGCAAAAACAACCGCCACCGTCAATTGACGGTGGCAGCCCTCACCCATCCAAACCTTTTTGTGACGAGGGCAAATACAGGACCCCGACACAGAAGTATGCGACGGATTCAAAAATATGCAAGTCAAGAATCAAACATATCCGCATATTTTAAGTTTATTTACGGCGTTTCAGCCTGTATTGATTCGCAACTAAATGCCCGTTTCGTAAATTAACCCCCTATCACGGCGGCTAATCGACCACTTCGAGCTCCGTCGCGTCGATAACTAAAGAAAAATTCGGGGTTTTGATGCGTGCAAGCGCCGAAATTTTCTATGTGCTCAATGGCAACGCCAGCCGACAACGCTTGCAAGTTGATGGCCGCCGGCAAATCGCCCAGCCACTTTGCATGGCAGTTTGGATCTGGCATTACGCACGCGCCAAGTCCCCGCTGTTGAAATTCAAGCGCAACGGACTCGCCAATTTGAAATGCCGCTTGTTGAATACACGGACCAATCGCAATGCGGACATCATGCATGCGCGCGCCGCGAGCGACAAATTCGCGAAGTGTCGCGGGAATAATTTCACTCACAACGCCGCGCCAACCCGCATGCACCGCGGCTACCACGCGCGTGGAAACGTCCGCGATAAGAACTGGAACGCAATCGGCCACGCGAATGGCCAACACGTGGCGCGCGTCGCCAGAAAGAACGGCGTCGCCTTGCACAAATGGCGGAGCGGCGCGGATTATTTCTGGCCGGCGATCTGATTGCAACACCGCGCAACCATGCACTTGAGCCGCGCGCACAAGTTGTCGATCGCCTATTTCGGCGGCATCTAAAAAGCGCCGCCAATTTTCATTGACGTGCGTCCACGTATCCGGCTCTCCTGGCGCGTCGGCAATTCCTAAATTCATGCCGTCAAATGGCGCGGCGCTCACGCCACCAATGCGCGTGCTAAACGCGTGCGCAAATCCCGCCGCATGCAACAGTGGCGAGCGCAACCACACCACACCATTTGTGGATTGGACAATCCATGGAGCGAATGACGGCGGAACTTTCAAATGAATCACAAACCAAGGCGCTTCTTCTTGGCCTCAAACTCCGCTTGCTCACGCTTATTGGTGGTGTTGATCGGCGCGCCATTCTTGATCGACTCAATTTCAAGGCGCGTTAAATGCATCGCCTCCATTTCATAATCCTGAAACGCCTCGCAACTATTTGGAACTAGCGGCTTGATCAAATCAAACATGCCGCGCGCGTAATCCTGGATTTCCTGCTGGGCGTGCGAATCCATGCGCAGCGAAAGAAATCGCAGCGTGTTGTGCAAGTCGCACTTCCAATACCACTCCGTGTACACGCTCACCGGAAGCGCCGCGCGCGCCAACTCGCGGGCCACGCCCTTCTCGGTCAATTGCAAATACTCCTGATAGTTCGCCTCGGCGCGCTCCAACAAACCAAGAAACGACTCGGCGGTGCCGGCGTCGATCGGCTCATCGCCGCCTTGACGATTCACGGAACTTTGCTTGCGCACATTCTCCAAGGACGGCCTGTAAAAACGGTCCGGCACAATCGAGTAACGCGCTGAGTATTCATTCACATTCGCAGTGCGATGGCGAATCCACTGACGCGCCACGAACATTGGCATGGCCACATGAAATTTAAACTCGACCATTTCCAGCGGAGTGGTATGCCTGTGGCGCAGCAAGTAGCGAACCAACGTGCGATCCTCACTGACTTGCTTGGTTCCGTCGCCGTAACTCACGCGCGCGGCTTGAACAATCGCGGCGTCGGCGGTTTGACCAGCAGGCGCAAGACGCGGCATGACATCCACAAGCGCGATGAATCCATGTTGATGCACCGGAATTTCCCAGCGCGAACAACCGTCCATCAAGTCGCGCATTGGCGTCTCTGGCTGCACGCGGCGAATATTGGAACCCGTTTGGGAAACGCTGTTTGTTGGAACAACCATTCTTTGATTATGCGATGAAACCGTCCGCCGTAGGTGCTTTAAATGCCCCGTAATTTCACATTATTTTGGGGCAGCCGTGGCGGCGGCGTGGTTCCAATTTTGCAGCCACTCATTCACCTTCTCAATGGTTCCCACTCCAGAGGGACGCCCACGCACTTGCAGGACAGGCGTGAGATTTCCGGTGGGTGGCCAGATCACTTCAATGCGACCCGTAACCGCGGAGGCGATATCTACTGGCGCCACAATCGCCTGCGCGGCTTCTTGCGTGGCGGGCCACTCGCCTGCTCGGCGCGGCGCGGCCAAGCATTCGGCGTGCGCGGAAATAAATTTCACAAACGCCTCTTGCGAAGTAGGCATGGAATTGTTGGCGACCGAGTAACTCATAATGGCCCACGCCACCGATCGAAGTTGAATGTCCGTTTGCTTGGCATCCCCGCGCACGTTGCGCGTGACGAACCAGCCATAATAAAATGATGCGGCGGCCAATGAAATAAAGATCACCGCAAACCATCTACGAAACAAGATTTGCTTTTTCATTTGCGCCGCGGTGGGCGCGGGCAAGTCGTTGGACATTTTGATGTCAGGCTGCGTCAAGTTCGCATGCCCTGCAATTGCACAAGCGATCGCTTGCGACGCGGATCAGCCTCTGGCACGGCGCTTAACAACGCCTTGGTGTAGGGATGCTGCGGTCTGTGAATCACATCGTCGCGCAGGCCTTCCTCCACAATCTTGCCGTCATACATCACGGCGATCCGATCGCAAATGTGATGAATGACCGCCATGTCATGGCTGATGAACAAATATGACAATTGAAATTCATCCTGCAAATCCTTGAGAAGATTCAAAATCTGGCTTTGAATACTGACATCAAGCGCGCTGGTTGGTTCGTCACACACAATCAACGCCGGGTTCAGAGCGAGTGCGCGCGCAATGCCAATGCGTTGACGTTGTCCGCCGCTGAACTCATGCGGATATCGATCAGCCGCCGCTCGCCACAAGCCGCAACGCTCGAGCAATTTCTCAACTCGCTCGCGCAACTCGTCGCCAGAAGCAAGTCCATGCACTTCAATCGGCTCGCCAACAATGCGCCCCACGCGCATGCGCGGATTTAAACTTCCGCCGGGATCTTGAAAGATAATTTGCATTTTGCGCCGCGCCGCCCGCAACTCCGCTGAGTTCATGGCAAAAATATCCGCGCCTTCAAAAAAGGCTTGGCCACCAGTGTGGTCCGCCAAACGCAACAAGGTGCGGCCAACCGTTGTCTTGCCGCAACCCGATTCACCCACTAAGCCCAATGTCTCGCCCTTGTTCAAATAAAAGTTCACGCCATCCACGGCTTTCACATGTCCCGTGACGCGCTGCAACACTCCACGGCGAATAGGAAACCATGTCTTGAGATCACGAACTTCCAATAAATGTTGCGCGCTCATGTGATTGATGCTACCCATTCAATTTCGAATTAACGCAGCGGAATCCGAAGCTGGGCAACGGTTCCATTTTGCTGGCGCACCCCAAGCACAAGCGTAAATTCCGGAGTTCGCAATGTGTCAATTTGCCGCGCAATTCGCGTGTAAAAGTCGTCCAAATTGCTGATTTTCTGGCCGAACACTTCCACGATCATTGTGCCTGGCGAAAAAATTGTGGCAACTCTGGATCCAGGAATCACCTCCTCCACCATCACCCCTCGCTCAAATGGCACTTTAAATTGCGCCGCGGAAACTTCCGTTGCAGTGATCAGTTTCTGAACGCCAATATTGCGCAGCGCTTCAACAATCCCATCGGAATTGGTTTCGGGCTTGAGTTGCGCCATCACAACCTGTAATGAAATTGCTTCGCCAGATTTATCGTCAACATTTGGCCGCCATAAATCGATCGGGATAGTTTCGTTTGGCAACCGCGACGCAATGATGCTGCGCAACTGCGATGCATTCTGAATTCGCTGCCCGGAAAATTGCGTGATCACATCACCCACGCGCAACCCTGCTAACTCCGCTGGACTTGCTGGACTCACCGTGGTAATCGCGACTCCGTCACCTTGAAAAACTTTCGCGGTGATCTGAAGCATGAGATCGCGCGGACGCGTTCGAGATAAATCCTCCGTGTCCAACATTGCAATGCCTAAATATCCCTTGATCACTTCTCCGTGATCGATCAGTTGATCGACCACATTCTCAATCATTGAAATTGGAATCGCCAAACCAATACCAGCGAATTGCTCCTGCGAAACGCCATTTCTGCGACCCGTGGCAATTGCCGTGGCCATGCCCACCACATGCCCTTTGGTGTTGGTCAGAGGTCCGCCAGAATTTCCTGGATTGATGGCCGCGTCCGTTTGAATAAAATTTTCATATTCAATGTCAGTGATTCCCGCGGCGCGACCAAGACCAGACACAATTCCATTGCTCATGGAAAAACGAAAATCAAAGGGACTGCCAAACGCGAACACCATGTCGCCCTGCTGCGGATCCTGCGTGGCGCGCTGTGCTGGCACAAGTCCAAGCGTGTCCACTTGCAATACCGCAATGTCCGTGCGCAAATCCGCGCCAAGTAATTTTGCCTCGCGCCGCTCGCCGTCAACCATTTGCACTTCAAGAGTTGTGGCGCCGTCAACAACATGGGCGTTGGTCACAATGTGACCGGCGGCGTCATAGACCCAGCCGCTTCCTGTATTAATAAAACTACGACTGACACCACGGCCTCCGACCAATCCTGAACTGCTGACATGCACAACACTGGGCTCCACAAATGTTGCCACATCGCGCGAAGCTTGCGACATTTGATCAAGCAACGAGCCAGCACGCAGACGTTCTTGAGCCGCGGTCATTTGCACGGCGGTCATGCCTTGTGAAACTTGCCGCACCGCGGTGGGACCAATAAACAACAACGCTGCCGCCGCCGCAAGCACCACCAATGATGGCCCAAGAAATTCAATGCGCCGCACGTGAGTCACTTCCAGAACGCAACATGGCGCGCAGTTTTTCCTGCTCGGCTTGCTCCATGCGATAGGTTTTTCCAGGCAATTTCCCGGCGCGAACAAGTTCGCCAAACGCCGCCGCGCCAGCTTGAATTGCTTGACCAACAGCGGCCAACGGCTGCGCGAACGCCGGCTGCCATTCACTCATTCCAAGAATGTCCTGCAACACAACAACTTGTCCATGACAACTGGCGCCCGCGCCGCAACCAATCACAGGAATCGTGGCGCGCTCAACAATCAATTGCGTCACCTCTGGTGGACATGCTTCAACAAGCAACATGCTGGCGCCGGCGGCTTCCATGGCAGATGCGTCGGCCACAATACGAACAGCGTCCTCCGCGGTTCGACCCGCGGAAAAATATCCGCCCTTCATCTTGGCTTGTTGCGGACGGCTTCCAACATGCGCCACAACTGGAATTCCAGCGCGCGCCATTTGCTCCACAAGCGTGGCGAACGATCGATCCACTTCCAACTTCACGCAGTCAGCCATGCCTTGCGTAAGAAATCTTCCAGCGTTGCGAATGGCGTCGCCTTGCTCGCATTGATAAGAAAGAAACGGCATGTCCGCCATCACCACACGCCGCGGCGCGCCGCGCTTTACAGCGGCGGTTATCTCCACCATGAAATCAAGCGGCGCGTGAATTGTCGCCGTGTGTCCAAGAATCACTTCGGCAGCGGTGTCGCCCACCAATAAAACCTCCACGCCCGCGCGGTCAAGCCATCGCGCCGTGGTGGCGTCGTAGCACGTTAAACATGTGAATCTTTTTTGCTCACGAGCCATGCGCGCCAAAGTGCGCAGCGTGATGGCTTCGCCGACGCCGGCGTCAGTGGTGCGATTGGTGGCTAGCGATTCATTTAATGGTGCGTTGTTGGGTTCCACAGATGCCAATAGTAGCCCGCTTTCGCTTAAAAACGTCGCGACGGATTGTTGATCAGATTGTCGCGACCAGGCACGATCATGTCGGCAATTTCAATGGCTTCCTTCAGGGATTCGAGCGCTTGTTGAATGTCGAAACACGGCGAAATCACGCGGCCCTGCTCTAAGTGCTCCGCGGTGGCGACGGCGTCGCCCGCGATCAAAATTGTTGTTGCAGGCGTGGGCAAAAGCAGACCGTTGGAGCCAATGGAAACCCCAGGCAGCGGAAATAAATCCACGCCCTCCGCCAATCGGTCGGGAGCGACTTCGCAGGCGTTTAAAATTTCAAGTTCTTCGCGCAACATGCGGGTGAGTTCCGCGTCCTCCTCCGCTCGGGCTTGCTCAAGTTTTTCTCGAAGCTGCGCGCGCACACCTTTTTGCTCAAGCTCGCCAATCCATATGGTGGCGTTTGCAAACGCCGCCAACCCACGTCGACGAAGCGGATGAAAGCTGGTGAGAAAAACATGCGTGACACTGTCGGCGCCCTTACCGGTGCGCTCGGACAAACGCGGAAGCAAAATCTGCGGCGGCAACGATGGGTCAACCAAAATCACCGCGTCGCCCGACACAACAAGCGATGTGGTTGTGTGCGCCGCGCGAACGTCGCCCTTCTCGCCCCACAACGGATGCGCGCTCATTGCGCCAATGGAAATGATTTTTAAACTAGCCGCCATAATGTGGTCGCAGATGTGGTTTCAGATGTATTCCGTAATTCAATCCGGGACTTAGTCCGGTGCGGATTCCTTGGCAAGACGACTCAGTGGATCATTGGGATCGCGACGCTTTGATTCCAACGCCGCAATAACTTCCGGCGGAACCAATGCGGAAAGTCGCTGTAAATCCCCGCCAAATGCCGCTATTTGCTTGATCAAGCTGCTGGAGACATATGCAAAACTTTCGCCCGTCAAAATAAACACCGTCTCAATTTCCGCGACCTGCCGATTGGTGATGGCCAACTGACACTCGGACGCCAAGTCGGTGACGTTGCGAATGCCACGGATAATCGCCGACGCGTTTTGCTTGCGCGCAAAATCAGTGGTGAGCCCGTTGTAACTCTCCACGCGAATCTTGGCGCCCTTTGGATTTTTCTTCAGCAAGCGCTCAACTAAAATCTGCGCGAACTCGCGGCGCTCCTCAATGGTGAATAGCGGCGGCTTGTCAATGTTTATTCCGATCGCCAAAATCACCTCGTCAAAAATACTGCGACTGCGTTCAAGCACATCAATATGACCCAAGGTGATGGGATCAAATGAACCGGCATAGACCGCAAGATGATGCATGGCGCGCAAGCCTTACGGCCCAGTCACTCCAGCGGCGGTCATGACTTGAGAAAGACCGGCGGCGTTGAGCAAGCGCTTGAAATTTTCTCCAAACACAAAGTTCTCTTTGGGAAAATTCACGCCACTGCGATTGTTGTCAATATGGCTGAACACAATTTCCGTGGACCCAATGTCCGTCCACGCGCCAGTTCGGTGATCAAAGCACGAAATAGTGCCTTTTGTGCTGGCGCCAGACTCATCCACGCGCTCAATCACGGCGTCGTAGCGGATGGTTTGCCCTGGAATCACATCCGCGTCAATCGTTGCCGAGCCAATCTTTGCAAGAATCACTTTCTCTTTGAAGCCGCGCGTGCTTCCAACCAGCACGCCCGCGGTCTGCGCCATGCCTTCCAACATCAACGACGCTGGCATGATTGGTTGATCAGCGAAATGATCATGCAAATGATCCTCCGCCAAACTGACATTCTTCACCGCGGTCAAGCGGTGTCCAGGTTCAAACGCAACCATCATGTCAATCCACATCCAGCGCATGGGCGATTCTTTCTACCAATGTTTCAAGCTCTATGTTTCAAGCTCTATATTTCAAGCTCTATATTTCAAGCTCTATGTTTCAAGCGCACAAAAAATTTCACGCCACACAAACCAAAGCGCATCAAGCCTTCAGTTTGTTGTCCACAAAGTCGGTCAAGCTTTTCACGGTGAAGACTTCACTGAGCTTGCCAACCGAGCGATCTTTTTCAAAGTTGGAAAAGTCAATATGCGGCAGTTTTTCCTTCAAAAGCCCAAAGCCCTTGTCGGTCACTTTGCCATTCTCAACCATGCTTGCGTCTTGCAACATGTTCTCAGGGAACAATTCACCTTGCTCAATCTTGAACGCTTTGGCGGGCGTGGAAAATTTCTTCTCCAAGCGAAATTGAATATCTAAAAAATCAATGCTCTCCGCGCCCAAGTCGCCCGTGAGAGTTGATGTTGGCTTGACATCCTCCGCGTCAACGCCAAGAGCCTCTTCAAGAACTTCGCGAACGCCTTCTTCTATCTGTGTGCGATCAAATGACAATGTGAATTCTCCATTCGGTGGTGATGCAGCCCTTCCATAGGCGGCGGATTAGTGAGTGGCCGCGACGGCGGCGTGAATTCGAACAGGCCGCATTGTAAAGCGACCTGAGACTGCCGTTTCGCCAACTCCGGTTGAGCGAACAACTAAGGCTGTACCTTTCATCCCAAACGACCCGTCTTCATGAATTTTTTCGCGCGTCACTTCCACTTGCAGCGCCTCGCCTGGGCGGACAAAACTTCCGTAACGCAGGGCGCGCACATTTCCAAGCACCAATCGAACTTTGGATTGATCCTTTAAGAGCTCCCGCGCCGCCTGAACCATGGCTTCCAGCATGAAAACCCCGGGCAAAACCGGAAAGCCAGGAAAGTGATCCGCAAGGTATTCCTCGGCGGATGTGACGTTTTTAATAGCCAAAATGCGATCCTCTGACCGCTCCAAGACCGCGTCAATGAGTTGAAATTTCACGATTTCGATAGTAACCAAGTGTGGGCAATTTGGCTTTCATTGAAGGCTGAAAGTTGAAAAACCCACCAAAAACGGCAATTTAGGCGTTCAATTCCTAGGGATTGGTCAGAAAGCACGCGAAATTGCCGTTTGAAAGGGCAAAATTGCTCAAGCCCTGAGTTCTGGAACCATTTCACACGCGCATTGAGGCAAACCAACCCTGAAGCCGCCATATATGGAGGACCCAGACCGACCTTGAATCCGATCGCCAATTTTGGCGAAGAAACCGCCATTTTTCCGATCTTACAAGCCATGGCACGCACCGCATCTATTGGTTCAACTGGGTCATTCAGTGACCTTCCCGCACCCACATTCGCCCGCCGGGCCGCTTGGATCATGGCAGCCGGAACGTGGGTGTTCCTATTTCTGGCCATGGCCACATTCAACAGCGCTGATTGGCCAAGCCACGTGGTGGCCGTTCACTCCAACCCGCCAAGCAATCTGATGGGCAAACTTGGCGCCATCTTTTCATATTGGATTTATATGGGCGTTGGATTTGGCGCGTGGCTTCCAATGATCGCGTTTGCGATTGGCTTGGGCGCGGTGGCAAGTGGCCGGCGCGTCACGCATCCAATGGTGCGAATGTTCGGAGCATGTTTAATGATGTTGTCCTTCAGCGCGATCCATGCGCTGTGGTTTCCACGACTTGGCGCGCTTGCCGGTTGCGAAGCAGGACTTGTTCCGCAGTGGATCACCGGTGAATTGCAATTGCGTTTCAGCGGAACCGCCACAAGCTTGGCTCTGCTCACGTCGTTGGTTCTTGGCTCAATTGTTTGCATGGATGAGATTGTGTTCGCGCTTCCAAAACATTTCTCGCACTTGTGGAATTGGTCCGCGCCAATGCGTCAGGTGGATTGGAAAGGCCTGATGGCGAAACTGCGCACTCGTCCAGCTATTTTCACTCCGGCACTTGCAGGAGCCAAGGTTGGTGGCAAAGTAATCGCGAGAGCCGCGGCCAAAGCTGCCGCCATGGAAAAGGCTTCCGCGAAAGCCGCCGCGGTGCTTGAGGCCGAAGAAGAAGAAACCGAAATCGCCGACGAGACTGAAGAAGACGAACTAGAAGAAACGGACGAAATCATCGATGAAAACGATGATTCTGAGGAAGCTGAAGAAACCGAAGAAGAGGAAATCGACGAGGTTGAAGAAGCCAACAACGCCATTGCCGAAGTTGCCGCGCCACGCACGTTGACCGAGGAGGAACTGAAGGCGAAGATCGCCAAACTTCCACTGCGCATGGCTGGCAACAACACCGTGATCGCGCGTGACCAAGATATTCCGCGTCAGGAAAATTACGACGGCTATCAATTCCCTGGTCTTGATCTTTTGGGTGACCCAGAAGGTAATTGGTCCGAAGCCGTTGAGGCATATGTGCGCGACCAAGCGCAAGTGCTAGAGCAAACATTACACACGTTTCAAATTGACGGCGAAGTAACCGGAATTGAAAGTGGACCCGTGGTCACGCTGTATTCCGTTGAACTTGCTCCAGGCACGCGCGTGGCGCGCCTGCAAACCATCGCCTCCGACATTGCGCGAAGTTTGCAAGCGCCGAACATTCGCATCTTGCCAAACATGGTTGGTCGCACATCCATTGGCATTGAAGTTCCAAATCGTCAAAAAGAAAAAGTGATGTTGAAGGAACTCATGAGCGGCGGCCACGCCAAAGACATGGTGCTGCCAATGTTCCTTGGAAAAGATTCCGCGGGCGAGCCGCTTGTGCTTGACCTTGCCAAAATGCCGCACATGCTTATCGCCGGCACCACCGGCAGCGGCAAGAGCGTGTGCATGAACACCATCATCATGGGCTGGCTGTACACCAAACGCCCCGATGAATTAAAGCTGTGTTTGGTCGATCCAAAAATGGTGGAAATGAGCCAATTTGCTGAGATTCCGCACTTAATGTGCCCAGTGGTCACGGAGATGTCCAAGGCCGCCGGCATTCTGGAGTGGGCCGTGGACAAAATGGAGGAGCGCTACGGCATGCTCAAGAACGCGGGTTGCCGCGACATCACCGCGTACAACGGCCTTGGCGAAGAAGAGTTGTACGCACGCTTGAAGCCAGCCAATGATTTGGAGAAGGCGCGCATTCCAAAGAAGTTGCCAGCGCTTGTGTTTGTGGTGGATGAGTTGGCCGACTTGATCATGACGCACAAGGAAGTGGAGCAATCCATTGTTCGCATTGCGCAGAAGGCGCGCGCGGTTGGCATGCACTTGGTGCTTGCAACACAACGACCGCAAGCGGATGTTGTGACTGGTTTGATTAAGAGCAACATGCCTTGCCGTGTCAGCTTTAAAGTGGCCAGCGGTATGGACAGCCGAATTGTGCTGGATCAAAAGGGCGCGGAACTTTTACTTGGTCAAGGCGACATGTTGGTGCTCACGCCAAGCAGCAGCGAACTTCGCCGCTCGCAAGGCACGCTTGTCACCGATAGTGAAACGCGCAAGGTTGCGCGCTTCTTGGAAGATGTGGCCAAGCCTTCGTTCGAGCGCTCACTTGTTGCTATTCGCGGAACCAAAGCCGTTGTCGGCAACAACGACGCCCGCGACGGTGGATCAGCCGCAAGCGATGGCTTTGAGCGCGATCCATTCTTTGAAAAAGCAGTGGAAATCATTATTGAATCGGGCCGCGGCAGCGTGAGTTTGTTGCAACGACGGCTTGCCATTGGCTACGGTCGCGCGAGTCGCTTGGTGGATCAAATGGGTCTGGCAGGAATTTTGAGCGACCACAAGGGAAGCGTGGCGCGTGAAGTGTTGATTAGTTTGGATGATTGGCACCGCATGCGTGAGATGGAAGAAACGCCGCGCACCACCACCATGGACCCAGACAATTTGGGCGAGACCGCCTCGGACGCAGTTGATGAAAGCGTGCCGAATGAATTTGAAGGCGAGTACAGAAACTAATTCGATCTCAGAAGGGTTTGAAAGGGTAGTAGTAATTTGTAATCTGTAAGCAAGACGCCGAGAAATCGGCGTCTTGTCTTTTTACGGGGGTGTATCGGCGACGCCCCGCGCGCACGGTTGCGTAAGCGTTCTTGCGCGCCAGCGTTTACTTCGCAGCCGCCGCCTTCACTTCCACTTCCAACGTGATGGTCTCTTTCGCCGAACTGTTCTTATCGGTGGTGCTTACAAGCGCGAACTCAATCTTTGCGTTGCCCGCGGCGTTGGCGTGCAGGTGATAAATAGTATGAATCTCTGTTCCAGCTGAAACCGCGCCCGCGGGGTCGGTCTCGGAAGCTGCATCAACAAGCACGTACGGATCGTTGGCCGTGCGACATTGCCACGCTTGTCCATCACCCGACTTTGACGTGAGTGAGACTTTGAAGTCCTCGCCAACAGTCGCAGTGCCATCGGAAGATTTTGTCAGCTTCAACACGGCACCCTGCGAGATCGCACCAAGGTCTTGATCCTTGTTTTTAAAAAGGCGCCGCGCCAACATGACTGGCGGCGGTCCATTCTTGCAGCCTTCCATTGGAATAAAGGCGCCCGCAGACAGAAGAATGACAACGGTAAGTTTAGAGAGAGTGGACATGTTGCAATACCCTTTCAGTGGTTTGTTGGCTTAGGGCCAGTTGATACAAATTTAATTTTCCAGTTCCAAGTGTAACGGCGAAGAAATCCGAACTACGTTTGGTCGATCAGCGCCGCGAAGAAGTCATATGCGTGAATCCCAACTTGAGATGCGCGCTTGAGTACACGGCGCGGATCTCAAAGTCCCCACAACTTGGCGTAGTCGGCTTTGAATGTGTTGCCGTAGCCCTTGCCGTATGTCGCAGGCATGCCTGCTTCTGCCGCGTTGCTCTTGTCGAAAATACGAAACGGAATATGCATGTTCTTCACCGCGCCCATACCGCCAATCAATCGCATTTCCGCGTCGGTGATGGCGTAACTGGTCCACTCCTGACATTCGCCAACGGTCATTTCAACTTTGCCCGTGCGGACCATGTCAAGCACGAACGGTGTTCCGTTGAAACCAATCACCTTCACCTTGCCTTCCTTTTTGGCGGACGCAATGGCTGGCACCACAAACTCCGCCATGCTGTCATAAATGCAAATGATGTATGAGAGTTTTGGATCCGCGGCAATGGCTTTCTCCACCGCGGGCTTGAGACCAGTGCCCCACTGCGCAATAGACACATTCACAAAACTATATTGAATGCCAGCGCCGCCGAATTGTTTGAACTCAGAAGTGATTCCGGCGCGCATGTCGGCGGTTGAAGGCAACTCATCCGAGACCAGCACCAACACGTGCGCGGTTTCGTCTTTGGAAATAACCCAGTCGGCAAGCAAGCGCGCCGCAAGAGCAAAGTCCACCGAGAAATTGGCGCTGACATTTGGAACGGTTTCATCCATGCCAAAATTGTGGCTCACTGCAACCAGCGTTCCTGCGGCTTTCGCGGCGCTGATTTCGCGCGCGAGCTCATTTGGATTGGGACCGGCAAACAGATCTATCAATGTTGCCTTTTGATTTATGCCTTGGGCCATGCACAGTTGATATTGGGGAAGTTGACCTTCATTGCTGCACGCGGTAAATGGAAAGCCCACTTTTTCAGCTGCGCTTTTCATGCCGTTGAACCCCTGCTGATACCACGGATTACTATTTGGACCAGCGATTCGGTAAATGCTTTTTCCCGCCATGACTTTCTTTGCATCAAAGGCTGGACCAGGCGCGATGAACTTTGGCTGCGCATAAAGCGGAGCCAACTCTTCCAAAGCGTGTGTTTGATCAGCGTCGCCGGGGCGACTTAATAATTTGGAAGCCACGCGCGCCGCGCATGAAGTTGCGGACATGCCGACGATCAGCAATAAGCCCGCCGCGCATGCCATGGTTATACGATTGGAATATGTATTCATATGGACATGTTATGTGCAAACACATTGAATCACCTAGGAGCAATTGATTCATTGCTTAGGGACAAACACTAGCCAACTTTCAGCAGGTCTTGCCAACGCGTGGTGTAACACTTGGTGCGCATGTTGGCTTTCATGGTCCATGCGGGCGTGAGCGGAGTTGACGCCCCATTTGCATTCTGGCCCACTTTTGCGCTGGCGCCGCACGCCCCAACCCCAAGCGTGTCACGACCCATGCGCGCATTAATAGCGTCCATAACATTCATGGCCTTGATGTCTTGCGCATGCTTGTATTGGTCATCAAAAAGTGAAAATTCAACAGCGCTTGCGGCGCGCAAGTCGGAAAGAATCACGCCGGCTTTTTTATATTCAATGCCGTCGCGAAAAATATTCTCAAGCACGCTATTGGCCGCCGCAATCAAACGACTGGTGTTTGCGGTGCCCGCGCCCATGTTCACCGTGCCACTGTTGTAATACTGCGCGATGTCTTTAAAGCGATTGGTCTGCACAAACACGCTCAGCGTGTGGCACGCACTTTTTTGACGACGCAACTTTTCGCATGCGCGCGTGGCGTAATTGGCCACGGCTTCTTTCAACTCATCAAGTTTGTATACGGGCCGCCCAAAGGATTTTGAACTGACAATTTGCTTGCGATCTTCCTGCACCATTTCAAGCGCAAGACACGACTGGCCCCGCAACTCCAACACAATGCGCCGACCCACAATAGTGAGCAACTTTTGCACGGCGTCAATATCTGCGTCGCGCAATTGCATGGCGGTGGAAACGCCCATGCGAGCCAACTTGGCCGCACTACGCGCGCCAATGCCCCAAACGTCGGCTACCGCAAACTCCGCAAGCACGCAGTCCTGCGCCGCACGATCACACAGATTCAACACGCCCCCGCTTATTTTATTTTTCTTGGCGGCGCGATTGGCAACTTTGGCAAGCACCTTGGTTGGACCAATTCCAATCGCGGTTGGAATACCTGTATCGCGGCGCACCACGCGCCGAATCTCGCGCGCGTAGTCGGCAAGGTCGCGGCCCTCAAAACCTTCAAGCGACAAGAATGCTTCGTCAATGCTGTACACCTCCAACTCCGGCGTGAACTGCGCAAGCGTGGTCATCATGCGCGCGGACATGTCGCCGTACAGCGCGTAGTTGGATGAATACACGCGCACGCGGTGGCGCTTAATAATGTCGCCGATCAAGTGCAGCGGATCACCCATTTTTATGCCGATGGCCTTGGCCTCATCGGTGCGCGAAATCACGCAACCATCGTTGTTGCTCAACACAATCACGGGCTGATTGATAAGTGATGGATTGAACACGCGTTCGCACGAACAATAAAAACTATTTCCGTCCACCAACGCGAAGATGGGCGCGGGCGTTGCGTTTGAAATGAGCGACGCGTTTGGCGCACTAGTTGGTGCAAAAGCTGGCGAAGGCACAGCCGACGACAAATGCGCGGGGTTCACTTGAGATTGTGGATCACGTTCGTGCATACGCCCACCACTTCAAATTGCATTCCGTCCACAACGGCAATGTCCGCATGCGCGGGGTTCTCCGCCTTAAGAATAATTTTTCCGCCGCGACACATGTAACGCTTCACCGTGAAATCGCCGTTGACAATGGCCAGCACAATCGATTTATTCTTGGGCTCCTTGGAGCGGTCCACAATTAAAAGATCATCGGGATGAATTCCCGCGCCAATCATGGAGTCGCCCGACACGCGCACAAAGAATGTGGCGGCCGGCTTGTCGATCAAGTATTCATTCAGGTCAAGCTTCTTCTCTATGTAATCGTCGGCTGGACTTGGAAACCCGCACGACACCGAGCAACCAAAAAATGGCAAGTGCACATTTGTTTTTACGGCGCGCGATTTCGCGGCGCGCGCGGGCGCGACTGTGTTATTGCGGGACTTGCTTGGCACGTATTAATAGTAGCCACGCCACTTCGCGAAAAATCTTCAGGATTTGCGATAGATAGTCACCCAATGACGCCCAAGGCTTACGGGCATCAAAAGGCCGTCATAAATTTAATAAACCTAAAAATTAATTTTCTCATCTGCTGCTCTTGATATGCAGTTACACTTTAATTTACAAACTGTAATTTTGGGGATGCCAAAACAACAATGATATTGTTAGTGTAAAAATTTTAAGCCATGCCGCTTCAATAAATTTAACCTAGTCCGAGGAAACAAACATGCCCATGCCAGAATCTAAAAAAATGTATATCGCACACATTAGGTCTAACTCCGCATATCCGACATTTCGCAGTCTGATTCAAATTTTTGGCGTACTTTTAATGGGACTAGGGGTTGTCTGCATTATCATTGGAATTATTGGGGCATTTATGAACTACGGAAAAAATGATGTGGCCGCAATTACTATTGGAATTGGTGGAATTGCCAGTGGATTGATCTTTATCGTTCTTGGCCGACTAGTTACAGAAGTTTCGTCAATGATCGCCGACATTGCAGATAGCGTCACAGAGAGCAACAGTAGTTCAAGCACAACTCTCTCGACCAATCAAGATGGCACGCCTAGTAATGCAAATACTGTTTCTAACCCAAAAGATAGTTCCACACCATCGCCTGGAAGCTTTTCTGGCAAGAAGCCACTTTCGGAAGAAGATCAAGAAACTCGTGCTAATGAACTGCTACATGTTGCCAAACGACATTTAACAAGTGGTGCGAAAGACTTTGCAATTGACGTCCTTCAAGAAATTATTCGCTTATATCCGTCGACGCGGGCGGCAGACAAGGCGCGCTCAAGCTTAAAGGGGCGCTAGAAACAGCACTGTAAATTTTTATCGTGCTTGACAAAAGCAATACTTGAGCGGATCAATGACTTCTTCAATCCAAGCCGTCTTGGTCATGTAGCGCTTTAACTGCTCGTTGCTCCAGCTTTTCACCGCGCTGATCTCGAACCCAACTATCGCAGAAATCTGAATCATTCTTAAGGCTTAATTCCAACACTTGAGTTTCTCTAAACTGAGTGGCAGCAGCCATCATTGTCCAATCAACTGTATAGCCCATTTCCTCAACTACTTTTTTGATATCTGAAATGGTCACTCTGAAATATTCCTTACGCCAGTTCATCTTGTTTACTTGCCCTAGTACAAACTGCTCATGTAATTTTCTTTCCAAACTGGGAGCGTCTGGAGTTGGAATTAAGGCATGCACATCAAAATCAAATGGAACACTGGCATCACTTAATTCATCAATACGATCCAGTGGCTTAGTGCGTCTCGTCTGACCAATTTTGTATATCCCCTCACCAAATGAACCAACATTTGAAATTATATAAACTGTTCCATTCTTCACTAGCTGTGCATTTGACTTTGCTTTCTCACGAATTTCTTCGAGTTCTTTAATTCTGGCGTCAGCGTCCGCCAATTGTTCTGAATACTCAGCCGTCCTGACAGAAACTTTTTGCTCCATTTCTTCGCGGAATCTTGCCTCATAGGCGACACGCTTCTCCTCGCTTACCCGCTTTAATTCCTCACTCAACTTCAATTCATAAACAGCTCGTTGCTCTAACTCTGCCTTTGCTTGAGCAGCCTGTATCAACTGTCGCTCATGAGCGATCTCTTCTTCTTTATTTTTGGACTCTTTTTCAATCCGTTCAAATTCACGTTGCGCTTTCGCTTCTTCGCGCATCTGTTCTTTCAGTTGCTTCTGCTCTTCGCGCTCCTCTTGCTTGATCTTCTGAACTAGAGCGGCCCATTTCAACTCATCAAGTCTGGCCTTCAAATAGTTCGGCAAAATTCGCGCATTACGAAATGCAACACCTTGTTCATTCACAAGCAAATAGGCGTCTTGCAATTTTTGAATCAATGTTCCAATGTTGTCAGTTTTGACATCAGAAAGAATAGCTTCAGCCTTGCCGTTAAACGCATCAAGGACAAAATTAGCCGCCATCTCGCTTCGTTCTTCATCTCCATAGTCACAGGTTGCGGCACCATCATCACGAACCATTTGTCGTGAATAAATTCTTGCGGCCTTTAGCTTTTGTCCAGCATCGGTATGAGCTGCTTCTTTAGCCAACTCGTCTAAAATTGATTGCGGAGGAACAATATATTGTGAACCATAGCCTTCGATCACGTTTCGTAAAGCTTCAACTTTTCTATTTAGACCTGCCAAATTCATTTCTATCTCTTTGGCTTTCTCAACATTATTTTCTACGCTCTCCCAATGGGAAATCTTATTAAAGCGAGCCTTCCATTGTTCAATTAATTGCGATGCTTGAGTTAATTTCTGTTTGGCTTGATCGCGAAGTGTGTTATATGAACTTATAGCTTTATCCAGCTTGGATTTGAGTTGATTTTCACGTTCGACGGTTGATCGAATCTGCTCAACTAAATCAATTTGTGCTTGTGAAGATTGCGCGACATCTTCCTTTGCGCGCGATAGCAATACGGCGAAAACTGCGGCGACTGGAGCACATACCAGTAAGAGGACCATAAGAATAATTTCTAGCCCGGACATCTATGCAATATATGTCTAAATTCAAATTGACGAACAAGGCTATTGCTATGTGTGCCGAAACGCATCAGCAAGCACGCCACTTTAATTAAAACCACCGTACTTTACGATGAAATCACTTCAGCACCACGGACTGCGCACCAACGCCCCCACAGCATCACTTCGGCGCAATAGCCTCGCTCATTTCACTGGGCAAGAAAATACTCTGCGCGTCAATGGCAATCCATCCTCCGTAGGGCTTCTCGTACTCGTCAATCAACAAGCACACAATTCCAATGCCCAGGCAAAATGTTGCGATTAAAACCAGCCGCATTTTGCTTGGCGCCACCGAGCCCATCAATGCGCAACTCATGGCAAGCAGCGTTGCGATAATGATCCAAAATCCACTGGGAGATTGCTCCATGGCAAATCGCAGACGCGATTCGCGCAAATGTTCCACAATCCCCAAGCCCGTCCACGTGCGAGTACTTAAAAATGTTCCACCAGTAGGGTTCAGCGCTAGACGCATTTGCGTCAATAAAATTCCAGCCTTCTCATTCAGTCGCGGTGTTGATTCACCCAACTGCGACCATTCATGATCAATCACGTTCTGAACATATTCAACCGCAAGACTTTGCGCTTTAGCGCTTTTTTCGCCGTCATTCAGTTTGGCAAGAACGCTAAAGTCTTGATACATCAATCGACATTGCAGCGCCTCTTCAGTGGCAGATTGGATCGCGCGAATGTAGTTCTCGCGCGCATCATTTAAGGTCAGCCCCAGCAAAAAACACAGCAAGCCAACTAGGCCCGCCACAAGACCATCCGCCAACTTTGGAATAGATGCCTCATTTGCCGCACGCCGCATGATTTTATAGCCAATCACATTGGCCACAACACCAACAGTCACGGCCACCAAGCAGGTTCCCCCGTCAACCATGAACTCGCGCATGGTGTAACCAAAAATATTTAGGTCAGCGACAAAGATGGTTGTTGAAAAGTGCATCTGCGTTTCAGTTTACTGAATCACGCCGCGGCGGAATCATTTTCTTGCGCCGGCGGAAGCTCCTCAAGGCTGGTGATAAACATCACATCAATCTCCTCAATGGGACAGAAACGGCTTTGACCAAGTTGCGGACGGGCAATAAAGACCCGGCGAAACGGAGGGATGACCAAAGTCCAATCGGGTCGCAGAATGTCGAAAGATCGCCCGTCCACCAAGTGGATTCGAAAAGGTAGAAAAGGTGTTCGCTCCAAGCGTTGTTTCAACGAAGCGGTGTCCATTGCATCAATATAGACCCATATGGATATATATCCAAGAATACGTGCTGAATTTCCAAACTTTTAAAACTGTGGCGTATGCAAAATTGTTCCGCAAAATAAAAGAGGTTTCCACAAAGTGAATAAATGAATTTTTGGAACTGCGCCAATTGTGTGGTTGATCACATTCATTCCCGCGTCGCAGAAAGGGTGGCACCACAAGCGAGTTTAGCACCCGCGCAAGCCCCGCTTGCGCGGGGTGCGTTGTCTGAGCGACTGGTGCCACCCTTTCTGCAAAGCGTTCACTCGCCAACAAGCAGTATTGACGAAAGCAGCCTGGTCCCACCCTTTCAGCAAAGCGTTTCACTCTCTGATCAATTCAAATCCCCGCCATGTACTCTTCATGCGTGCCAACCACGCAGACTGCATTTGCGCAAACGCAATCTCTCATGCAAACGCCGCCACCAAAGCGCCCGCTGTACATGCAACCCACAATGCTGGTGTTGTTGTCGCTAGGTTTCGCCGGCGGCATTCCACTTGAAATGGCAATGAGCATCATGCCCACATGGGCCAGCGCCGCGAAGTGGTCGGTGGTGGACATTGGGTTGATCGCATTGGCACGCTTGCCCTACACCTGCAAAGTGTTGTGGGCGCCACTAAGCGATCACTGCTCCATTATTGGTTTGCGCTGGATGGGCCGCCGCCGCAGTTGGCTTTTTGTGACGCAGTTGATTTGCCTTGGCCTGATCGTTGCGTTGGCGCTGAACATGGATAACCGCGGCGACATGATGTCGCCCAACGCGATTATTGTTTTGCTTGGAGTATTGGTATTTGCCGGCGCAACGCAAGACATTGTTGGCGACGCATACCGCGCCGAAGTTTTGCAGCCACGCGAATTCGGCGCGGGCGCCAGCATGTGGGTTACAGGCGCGCGCTTTGCATCGCTGTTCGCGGGTGCGGGCGTTCTGATTTTGGCGGGTCGACTTGGCGAATCACCAAACACCGCACCGTGGGCGTGGGCCGTTGCTGTGTGCGCGCTGGCCGCGGTTTCATTAGTGGGCATGCTCGGCATCTTCTTGGGCCGCGAACCTGCGCGACCAGTTGGTCAAGCGCCGGGATTCACCGCGTCAGTCACGCAACCATTTCAAATCTTCGCCAGCCAATGGGGCTGGAAATTAATCGCGCTGTTCTTCTTTCTAATTTTATATCGACTGCCCGATGTATTAGGCGGCGCCATGACATCGCCGCTGCTGGTGCAAGGCCTTGGCTACTCAACCGAAACGATTGGATGGGTGCGCCAAAGTTTGGGATCGGGCCTAAGCATTGCGGGAACAATTGTTGGCGGACTCATGATTGCGCGCTGGAGCTTGACGCGCTGCTTGTGGATCGCCGGCATTCTGGCGGCAGTGAGCAATGTTGGTTTCTGGATTTTGGCCAGCACCTACGGCGCAACTGTCGCGCACATTGCGCCGGCAAGCGCGCCGGTGACATCGCTTCTGTTTGTTCTATCTATAGAGAGCGTTTGCGGCGGCTTAGCCACATGCTCGTTTGTGGCCTTCATGATGAGCATTTGCGATGTGCGCGCCACGGCAACGCAGTACGCGCTGCTGACTTCTGTCATGGCGATTGGCAACACGTTCATCGGCGTCCTCAGCGGCTGGATGCTGAAAAACTTGGATTACCAATCCTTCTATGCGCTGTCGATTGTGGCGGCCGCGCCTGGCTTGCTGCTGATTCCTTTCTTGCGGCGCAAGTCTGATTTGAAAAAATCTTAAATTATTTTTGGATTGCTATAGATCTGTGTGCCCATTCAAAATCAGACTGCACATTACTTTGAATAAAATGAGTCGCATTGAATGTTTCATATCACACCTACGGCTTTAGCGAGCCTTTGGTGTTTTTTCACCCAGGTCTTGTTCAATTTCTTCAAGCGTGCGACCCGCTGTTTCGGGCAAGAAGAACAGTACGAACAGCAACGTAAACATGGCAACGCTGGCGAAAATAAGAAACGTGTTGCTGGCACCTAGTTTGGTGAGCAGGGTTAGAAATGTGGCGCCCACAATGAAGTTTGCAAAATAATTTCCGCCGCACGCAATGGCGTTGCCAGATCCGCGCGCTTGTAGTGGAAACATTTCGCCAATAAGCACCCACACCAATGGACCCATGCTGAACGCGAAGCATGCGATGTACACAATCACGCACACCAAGGTCAGCCACGCCAAGGTTTCCGCGCCTTCGCTGGTGCTTGGCAAATCACGGGGTGAAGCAACATCCGCAGATAAATCAGCCGAAGTGACGGCGGCTAAATCGTGTGGCGGAGCGGGATCCGTTGCTAATCGCTGGGCTGCAATTTTTGCGGTTTCGTTGGCGGATTGTTGCGCATCTTGCCGGAAATGGTATTGCGCGGATTTCTGCGCGTCGGCGTGATCAAATTGCTTGAACGCCAGACCTAAAATACCTAGCGATGCGACCATGCCTCTTAATCCCCATATCAATAATGTGCGGCGACCGGATTTATCGACCATGCCCATGGTTATAAATGTGGCGACAACATTCACCACGCCAACCACCAGCGTGGCCCACAGCGCGGCCTTGGCGTCGGCGAAACCCGCCTTCTGAAAAATGCGCGGCGCGTAATAAATAATCGCGTTGATGCCAATGAATTGTTGCAATACCGCAAGCGTGGTGGTGATCACCAACGCGCGGCGCGCGGCACGTGTGCCAAACGCCAACCACCAATGCGGCAGACCCTTTTGAATATCTAAATCATTCTTAATATCTTTCAGCGCGCGCTCCGCCATGGCGGGCTCCAACGTGCGATCAAGAACTTTCTTGGCCTCGTCCATGCGGCCGCGTGAAGCAAGCCAACGCGGACTTGAAGGCATGAAACTCATTCCCACCGCAAGAACAACGCCAGGCACCGCGCCCAGTCCAAACATAATTCGCCAGTGCGGCGCGGCGGCAAGATCCACTATGTAGCTGACCAAAATTCCAACGGTGATAAACAGTTGATACAGCGTGATCATTTGACCGCGGCGATCTGGTGGCGCTATTTCGCCGATATACAGCGGCGCGGCCACCGCGGTTATACCAATGCCAAGACCCACTAAAAGCCTAGACATGGTCAGTGTTTCGGTGCTGCCAGAAGCGGCGCTAGCGAAAGCGCCCACCACAAAGATTGCGCCGGCCAACATGTTGGCGCTGCGGCCACCAAAGCGGCGCGTGTACCACCCCGCGCCAAGCGCGCCTAAAAAACTTCCAACCAGCACGGCGCTTGTCACCACTTCCTGTCCCTGATCGCTTAACTCAAACTTTTTTTCTAGGAACAACAGCGCCCCGCTGATCACACCTACGTCATAGCCAAACAATAATCCGCCACATGCGGTCATGACGGCGATCAACATGACATAGGTATTTTTATTCATGCGCGCAGAGTAATAGAAGTTGAATTACTCCACTGTCTAGCGCGCCGCGCGTTCAAAATTGCGTCTTCAAACGCAGCGCCAATGACACCACTGGACTGCCGTCGCCACTTGCGGGATTGAAAGACACTTGTAAGTCTGGGGAAAGCTGCATGCTGTCGGTGATTTGCAGACGATAGAAAGTTTCCAAAAGGCTGGCGCTTGCTGGATCGCTGCCTGCGGGCTCGTTGCCGTAGACATTGTTGGGCTTGGTCCACGCATAGGCAATTCCAAAGTCGTCATCGGGCCGACCAAATGGTTTCACAATGGAAATGCCCGCGCTCAATTCCTGCTGCGCCACCACGCCCGTGCTTTGGCCAAGTCCGTACTCCGCGAACACACCAAGCCAATCGCCAATTTGTTGCTGACCCAGAAATCCAATCATGGAATTGGTCTGCTTCACGCCGGTCACATTGCCGTAACCGGCGTACGACTGGTTGCCCGCGTTGGTGGTTCCAACGGTCACGTTGTAGCGGGAAAAGGCGTCAAGAAAATTCGGCGTCCATCCAACTTCAACACCGGCCCAATATAAACCGTCGTTTATATTTTGAAATGAGTTGCCTGGATAATCAGCGATATCGAATATGCCAGCGTTGACATAGATGTTGTCGAATGGAACTATTTGCGTGACAAAGCCGGGCGCATAGGTTCCTTGCGCTGGCTGAAAAACGCTGTTGCCGTCAAATGATCCGTTAAGAAATTGGCGCGACTCATCGTTGGCGTAAAAGTTCAGCATGAAATATTGATTGGGATGCATCTTGCCGACATTCATAATGAGTTTGTCGTCTATGAATCCCTGTTGATAACTGAGAATATTCAGAGTGCTGTTGTCGCCGTTCTGCAGCGAGTTCATGAAAAAGTACGAGCCCGACGCGCCGCCTGGCGTCCAATTGGCGGGCTGACCAATGACGTTGTGTTGACGAAACAACATTTGAATGGCGCTAGTTCCCAGGCCCGGAGTTTTTGCCAGCACCGTAAGAAAGTTCACGTCCAGCCGGCCAATGCCCGCGAAACTTCCCTGATCTGGCAACGTGCGCGAAACCCCCTGCACCACAAGCGTGTAATAAATATTCGACATGGTGCTGCATTGCTCATACAGCACGTGCTCCAAACCGCGCAGTGGCCGAAGCGGAAATTCAAGTGGATCTGGAAATATTGGATTGAGGGGCGTGAAACCAAACGGCCTGTCGGCGTGGCTCATGTCCAGTTGAGTTTCCATTGGCCGCGGTTCAAACAGCGGCAAGAAAATGCGCGGAGTTAAAAAGTCGCCGCCAAATTGCGCGCGCCTTATTCCATCCATGCTGTCCCACGGTTCATAAAAAATCGGCGGCTTCAAGCCGGAATGGTCGGGCAAAATATAATCCTCCACTACGGTGGAGCGCTGAAATGCGGGACCAACTTGTGACTGCGCCATGGCATGCGCGCTTAGCAGCGCGGGCGCGGCGCATGCAAGAAATACGAAACGCGTTTGGTTCGTAGTTGGCATGAATACAGACTACATATAAATTTGTTTTCACTCTTGCGCGGGAAACGGAGTCCACCGTTGCCGCGCAATGAATCCAAACGCAATCATGTTGCTATTCGCGGCGCTACTTTGCCGCCACCACAGGCATCTCAATAAAACTTTGCGCGCCGGGCGAGTGATAAATGCGCTGCGTGGCCTTCACATAATCCGCTGGTTGCGCCAGAAAAATATTCGGCACAAATGTTTGCGGGTTGCGGTCATACAGCGGAAACCAACTTGATTGCACCTGCACCATGATGCGATGCCCCGGCTTGAACACATGGTTCACCATGGATAAATCAAAACGATATGCAAGTGGAACATTCGCAGCGATGGCCACCGGCGTGGAAAAACTTTCACGATAGCGGCCGCGAAAAATATCCATGGCTACCGGAAGTTGGTAGCCGCTCATTTCGGGCTGGCTTGGAACTTCGTTGGGATAGACATCGATCAACTTCACAACCCAATCGCTGTCGGTGCCGCTTGTGGACGCGACCAAATTCACAACTGGCGCCCCACTTACACGAACGGGCTCGCTTAGCACCTCGCTGGTGTAACTCAACACATCAGTGCGATCGGTCACA
>CAIKXA010000024.1 GCA_903831295.1 uncultured bacterium
CTAACTTTGGCTCAGGTTCGAAGCTGGTGTTCAGTTCCGTTCTTGAATCACGCTATACGGCCGCGACGGTCGTTTACTAGTAGGACGGTTGAACATGTTTCGGATCTATGTCGGCAACTTAAATTTTCGTACGACGGATGAGATTTTGCGAGCAGCTTTTGAGGCTCACGGTGAAGTGCAAGAAGTGTACATCGGGACTGATCGGGAAACCGGTCGCTCACGTGGCTTCGGCTTTGTGACAATGACAGACAAAACAGCGGGCGAAGCAGCTATCGCAGCAATCAACGGCTCACAAGTCGATGGTCGTGCGATTGTTGTCAATGAAGCTCAGCCTCGTCCACCGCGCACTGAGCGTGGCGGCGGCGGTGGTGGTGGCGGCTACGGCGGCGGCGGCGGTGGCGGCGGCGGTGGTTTCCGCGGCGGTCGTGGCGGCGGCGGTGGTGGTGGCGGCGGCTACGGCCGTGGCTCACGCGACTAAATCACGCTGAATTAAGTTTGATTTTAGACGTCCGCTCCATTTTGGGGCGGACGTTTTTAATTTCATATTTCAAAGTCGGCTGAAATGAATTACAACGAGTGGTTGCATTTCTGCGATCCTGGTCTGGGATTATTTCAAGCTATTGAATTTGCAATTTTGTTGCAGGGATAATGAGCCGTGTGTTCTATGTTTGATTGCACTATTATTCATGTGTGGCATTTCTAGAAGTCAAAGGTGGCTCAAAGCCTCAACGAATAGAACTTGACGGCTCAACGGTTTCATTTGGCAGGCTTGCCGAAAATGTTGTTGCCATTGATGACTCGGCCTTGTCGCGCAAGCATTGCGTGGTTGAATGCTTGGATGGCGTATGGCACGTGCGTGATTTGCAAAGCCGTAATGGAACCCGATTGAATGGCGGCAAAGTCACCACGGCGGCGCTTAGAAATCTCGACGTTATAAAGATTGGCAAGATTCAAATTCGCTTTGTTTCGCCTGAAGATTCAGTGTTAAAGGCTGGACCGAGGGATAGTGAGTTCAACAGCGAACCCGAAGCTAGACCCACTCGTTCGGACAAGAGCGCGCCCAATAGTTCAACCGAAGAATCACTGCCTTCAATTCCATTGACGCGGTCAGAGAATTCACCCACTGATCGCCCCAAGCAGAAGGTGGCTTTGCCGGGCCTGGACGGAGCCGCGACGGATAGGACTACTTCAAGAAAGTCCGCACCAGTTGAAAACACGATTGACATTGATTTAAATTCCGTGGTGGGAGCTGGCTCGCTCGGCGATGACCCGGAATCGCGCTTGCGCAAGATTTGCAACGAGGCTCCTGAGAAACCATTTGAAGCCTCCGACATTTCGCTGGTGGACATGCGCGGACAAATCGTGCATCAGGCCGCCGAAATGGGTGGCGATGACGATGATGACGCGAGCGAAAGTATCCGTGTGTTTCGGCTGGTTCTATTAACCGCGCTGCGTAGCCGCGCCAGCGATGTGCACGTGGAGCCGCGCATGGATCGCGCCACTATTCGTCTTCGTGTGGATGGAATGATGGTGCTCGCATCGGAACTGCCGCTGGATTTATTGCGCCGACTTCTGGGCATGGTGAAGATTTTGTGCCAGATCGACACAAGTCAAAAGTCGCAAGTGCAAGATGGACATTTCAGCATCACCACAAAGGGAAAGCGCGTTGATTTTCGCGTGAGTTTAACTCCCGCGGTGCACGGGCAAAAGTTGGTGCTGCGCGTGTTGGATACATCAAATAGTCCCACGCGCTTGCACGAGCTTGGAGTGTTGCCATGGATGTACGAAAAGTTGCGGACCATGGCAAGTCGCGACTCGGGCATGGTGTTGGCGTGTGGGCCAACTGGCAGTGGCAAGACAACCACGCTTTATTCATGCTTGCGAGAGATTGATGTGGAGACCCGCAATGCCATCACCATTGAGGACCCGGTCGAGTATTACTTGGAAGGCTGCACCCAGATTCCCATTGACCACAAGCAGGGCAACACCTTCGCCAATATTTTGCGCAGCGTGTTGCGGCAAGATCCTGATGTGATTTTTGTTGGGGAAATTCGCGACATTGAAACCGCGCAAGTTGCCATGCAAGCCGCAATGACTGGGCACTTGGTGTATTCCACTGTGCATTCGCGTGATTCCATGGGAGCCATTTTTCGTCTTTTGGATTTGGGCGTGGAAAGTTATTTGGTGGCCAACGCCATCAATTTAATCGTGGCGCAGCGATTATGCCGCGCTCTGTGCATGAACTGCCGCAAGGCGGTGCGCCTGACCTCGCAGCAGTTGCTCAAGATGGGCCGCGCCGCGGACGGCATGCCAAGTATCTTTTCGCCAGTGGGTTGTGGAAAATGTTTAGGAACTGGCTATCGAGGTCGACGCGCGTTGCTTGAGTTGTTGGAATTTTCAGATGGCGTGCGCGATGTTGTGTTGAAGCGTCCAACCATTTCCGATTTGCGAAATGTGCTTGAGCAAGGGCACTACATCACGCTTCAGAAATTTGGTTTTCAATTGGTGGCTCAAGGCGTGACCAGCTACGAAGAGGTTGAGCGCGTGGCTGGGGGAGACTAAGTGCCAGATCCATTTGAACTGCTTGGCTTGCCGCGATCGTGGCGGGTGACCGTTGAAGAAATTCGCGCGGCACAGAGAAGATGTTCGATAGTGTCGCATCCGGATCGGTACACGGATTTGGCAAGCCGAGCGAATGCGATGGACGAATCCTCGCGCATCAACGCGGCGGCCAGCGAACTTTTGGATCCACTATCGCGGGGCAGCGCGATTTTGCATGCGCTTGCGCCAACGCCAAGGCCAGCGGAACCCAAGCAATCGCCCGAGTTTTTGATGCGCATGATGGAGTTGCGTGAGGCGGTGGACGGCGCGGGACAAGACTCGCAAGCGCGACGTGAGATCGCGGCTCAAGTAGCCGCTGAATTGCGCGCGATTGAATTGGAAACGGATGCCGCCATGGATGCGTTGTTGACGCGGCCTCAGGTTGAAACTTGGCGCGCCGCGTTTGACGCGTGTAATAGGCTTCGCGCCATGCGCCGCGCGAATGATGAGTGCGCGCAATGACGATCGGCCCGATTGAAATCATGGTGTTGCTGGCGCTTCTGCCTGTGGTGGGTGGCAGCGCTTTTGCGTCGTGTTCGGAAACGGTTCTCTTTGGATTGCGCCAGTCGGAACGGGAAAAGCTGCGGCGCGAACGGCCCGCAACGGCGCGAAGAGTGGATGAATTGTTGCGTGATCCGCGCGGGTTGTTGGTCACGGTGCTGTTCATCAATATGACTTCAAACACATTGTTTTTTGTCATTTCAAGCGGCTTTATTTTAATGTCCAATTCATCGCCAATGGTGGAGTTTGGCTTCGCGTTGATTTCGTTGGTGGTGCTTGTGATCGCCGGAGAAACATTGCCAAAAATTGTGGGAAATGTGGCGCGCGTACAACTCGCGGGCGTGTTGTCGGCGCCGTTGCTCTTGGCGCATCGGATTGTGGGCCCCATTCGACGCGTTCTGGATTTTGGAATCGTGTCGCCGCTGTCGCGCTTGGTTGGCGTGGCGCCCAGCAGCGGAGTTTCAATGACCGATGTGCAAGAGTTGGTCGGACAAAGTTCCAAATCTGGCGTGTTGCGAAACGAAGAAGCAAATGCGTTGAAACGAGTTATTCGATTGCAAGAGCGGCAGGTTCGCGACCTGATGACGGCGCGCGTATTCGTGGCGTTCATTCGCAGCGACGCGACATATGGGCAAGTGTTCGCCATGGTGAAATCTTCGCGCCGCACTCGATTGATCGTGGCTGATCCAGACTTGGATCACATCGCGGGCTATTTGGATGTGCGCAATTTTTTACTTGACGCCCGAGGCCACAAAACTCCGTTGGCCTCGCACATTCGAAAGATTGGTTTTGTGCCGGAATTAGCCACAGTTGGTCAGCTTTTGGAGTGGTTTGAACGCGAAGGCGATCGAAGCGCGGTGGTCGTGGATGAATTTGGCGGCACCGCCGGAGTGGTGAGTTTGCGCGACGCCGTTGGCGAAATTTCCGGTGAAGTTTCGAGCGAGTGGACCAACGAACCTGGCGTGACGTTGGATGCGCAAGGTTGGTGGCGAATGCCGGGAGACATCGATCTCGCTTTGGCGGCTGAGCGCATGCAGATCTTGATGCCGGAATCGGAATCCGCCACGCTTGGTGGTTTTTTTATGGAGCATCTGAACCGAGTGCCTCAAGCCAATGATTCGCTTGTGGTTCATGGACTAGAAATGATTGTTGAAAGCATGGAGCGCAATCGAGTGCTGTGGGTGAAAGTGCGCGTGAGTGCAAACAACAATCAGGCGGGGCGCAAATGAGTAACTACCAATTAACTTTCTACGTCGCCTTATTGTTGGCGGCATTGATGCTGTCGGCAATGTTCGCCGGAATTGAAACCGGCATCTACACATTGAATCGAATTCGACTTGCGCTTGAAAGCGGACGCGCGCGCAAAGCCGCGTTGCGACTCTTGGAGGAAATTCGATTTCCCAATCGATTGTTGGCAACACTATTAATTGGCAACGCATGCGCCCATGATCTTGGATCAATCGCGATCGCCCACATGTTGGAGGGCCTGGGCTTCTCGCCTTTGATGGGAATAGTCCTGAATACGTGCCTTCTTTTGCCATTAATTTTTATATTTGGCGAGACCTTGCCCAAGGAATTATTCCGCGTTCACACCGACCAATGGAGTTACCGCTGCGTTGGATTTCTTCGATTCTTTCGAATTCTTTTTACCGCGATCGGATTCGTGCCATTGATCACGTGGCTTGGTTCGTTGATTGTGCGGCGCGCCGGCCTAGGGGGCAGCGTGACACTGGACGCGCGGCAGCGATTTCAGGAACTCTTTCACGAAAGTTCAACCACGATTGGAGAGCGACAAGTCGCGATGGCGGTTCGCGTGATGCAACTCAGCGAACTGAGTTTGTCCGATGTGATGACTCCATGGAAGGACGCGGATATTCTTGGCGAGCAATTTTCGCCTGACGAAATAAATCGCTTGTTGACACGCTCCAATCATTCCACGTATCCGTTGGTCGACCGTCAGAATCGATGTGTCGGCGTGGTATCCGCCATGGATTTATTGGTGGCGCCGGAAATGCAGCCGCGTGAATTGGTTCGAGCGGCGATTGAATTGCCAGTAGGAACCCGCGTATCCGAAGCCTTGCGAATTTTGCGCGAGCGCGGCGGCACGTTGGTGGTGGCGCGCGATGGCGAAAAAGAAGCGGGGGTTTGCAGTTTGCGCGACATGTTGGAATCCGTGGTGGGCTCGTTTTTGGGCGGCGAATGAGCCGCTCAAATCCTAAAATCATTTCAAATTTCTGAGTGATCCACAAAATCATTTTCATGTTTCAATCATGGCGCGGGATTGCGAATGTCCGTTCGCCGCCAGAATAAAAGTCGTTCGAATCGTCGATCAAAGTTGGTGCGTTCAATTTTCATCGTGGCTATTCAGCGCGCAAGGTGGACAAGACCTACAGCGCCATGCTCGCCCGCACAACACGCAAGCGAAGCAGAATCAACCAATTTGGTTATACTTCCACGCCTTGCGCCAGTAGCTCAGCTGGCTAGAGCACGCCCCTGATAAGGGCGAGGTCGAAGGTTCGAGTCCTTTCTGGCGCATTGAATAGCGACCGTCCCAATTCGGGGCGGTCGCTGTCGTTTTATCGCGCTGGAAGTCGGTATGATTTGCAACCCGCAATCGCGGCAACAAAAGGAATCATCACATGCGACGAGCAAAAATATCAATCATCGGTGCTGGAAATGTTGGAGCCACTTGCGCGCATTGGGCCGCCGCAAAGGAACTTGGCGACATTGTGCTGCTGGATATTCCAGAGCGCGAAGGCGTGGCCAAGGGCAAGGCCCTGGACTTGATGCAGTGCGCGCCCATCGAAAGATTTGACAGCGCAGTGATTGGCACGAGCGATTACAAAGACATTGCCAACAGCGATGTGGTTGTGATCACAGCTGGTTTGCCGCGCAAGCCAGGCATGAGCCGCGACGACTTGATCACGACCAATGTGAAGATTGTGCGCAGCGTTTCCGAGCAAGTTGCAAAGAACGCGCCCAACGCGGTGGTGATCGTGGTCAGCAATCCGCTGGACGCCATGGTGTACACCGCATGGAAGACCACCGGCTTTCCAACGCACCGCATTCTTGGGCAAGCGGGTTGCTTGGATGTTGCGCGTTTCCGCTGCTTTTTGGCCATGGAGCTAGGTTGCAGCGTGGAAGATATTCAAGCGTTGTTGCTTGGCGGCCACGGCGATGACATGGTTCCGCTGCCGCGCTTCACCAGCGTGCACGGCATTCCAATTTCAATGTTGCTGTCCGACGAAGTTGTGAACAAGTGCATGCAGCGCGCCAAAGTTGGCGGCGGTGAAATTGTGCAATTGATGGGAACCAGCGCGTACTACGCGCCCGCCAGCGGCACCATTCAAATGGTGGAGGCCATCATTAAGGACAAGAGGCGAATTCTGCCGTGCGCCGCGTATTGCGAAGATGCATATGGCGTGGCCAAGGGACAGAAGGGCGCTGGATATTTTGTGGGCGTGCCTTGCGTGATTGGAAGCAATGGCATGGAGAAAATTGTTGAAGTTGACTTGGTCGGCGATGAGCGCAAGTTGATGGATGAAAGCATTTCCCATGTGAAGGATTTGGTTGGCGCCGTGCGCAAGATTTTCCCGGACTTGGCCTAAGCCCCGAAAGCCATTGGGCGCGTGTTGCGTGAGCCTATGGCGGGGAATTTTTGCGCCTATTTCAAAGGGAAATCGCCATAAATGCCGATAGGGTGAGTCATGTCCTCATTGCGTCCGCTCTTTCGATTTGACCCAGGCTGGTTGTTCACCGTTGCCGGCTTCGTCATCATGGCGGCCAGCGCCCTGTTGCCAGCGCAACACGACGTGGCCATATTGAAAGAGCAGTTGGCGAAGTTGGAGCAAGAGGAAAAAGTCAATTACAAACGGATCCAGGCTTACGAGCAATTTCTTGTGGAGTTGAAATCCAAAGACACTTCTCTGCTCACCCGGCTTGCGGCGAGTCAGTTGAACTTGATGCCCCAAGGCGAGGCGCCAGTGTTGATGGCGACAAGCATGGAGCACACGGTGAGTGATTGGATTGAGGCCACGGTTCCTCCCGAGGCGTTTGAAACTAATTTAGTTCCTGACACATTGCTCACGCGCTTGGCGTCAGGTCAACGAAGATTGTGGTTGATGGGCGGCGGCGCGTTGATTGTGTTCATTGGATTGACCACGGGAATTCCACTCACGCCTTCAACTCGATTTGTTGCCACAGCTTTTGAGGAGCGATGGCTTGAACAAGCGGGAGCCTCGAGGGTTGCTGAACCAAACGCCTGCGAAGAATTTTCGCATTCCATTGACACGCATGATCCGCCTGACTCGCTTGATCCGCTTGATCGCGAAATGAATGCGTCGCATGGCACGTCAGCGCAAATCGTTGATGAAATTGATGGTCAAATCAAAAGTGAGAAATGGACCTGGGATGAGCAGGAGAATGTTGAGCCATACATTTTGATGGCGCAAGCCGAGAGCGGAAATTCCATTTTGGGCGCGAATACATCTATCACCGGTGATGACGGCAAAGATTTTTGGCCGCACGCGGCGGATTAAATCAATCATTTTACAGAAATTTGGCAGTGATTTTTCGAATGCGATAAATCCGTCGTAGCGTGGCGTGATGCCTCGAACACCAAAAGAAATTCCGTCCGATCATTGGAAATTGGCCATGACCCGCGGGATTGGTCCTATTGAAGGACGCAATTTGCTCGAGGCCTTTGGCGGCGCCACGCAAGCGTTGGCGGCTTCGGCCGCGCAATTGTCGCAGGTGTTGCGCCGCGGAGCGGATGAGGTGCGCCGCAACATGGACGCCGTGGATGTGCAGCGAGAATTTGAGGAGATGGACCGTGAATCTGTCTGTGGAATTTTGCCAGGCGACGCGGATTGGCCTGAACTTTTAAAAACCGCCACCCCCGAACCGTTGGCTCTGTGGGTGCGCGGCGCGTTCCAAGATGCGGATCGTTTTTCGGTGGCGGTTGTTGGTAGCCGAATATGCACCGCCTATGGATTGGAGCAGGCGGATCGATTCGCAGGGTGGCTTGCGGAGCAGGGGTTCACGATTATTTCTGGCGGCGCGCGCGGAATTGACGCGGCCGCGCATCGATCGGCGTTGCGCCATCATGGACGCACCGTGGTGGTGCTTGCGGGTGGTGTTGGTCGTGCGTATCCGCCGGAGCATGCGTCGCTCTTTGATAGCGTGGTTGCCGCTGGCGGCGTGTTGTGCAGCGAATTTCCAACGTATCACCCAAGTGAGGCTGGCTTGTTTCCGCGGCGAAATCGCATTATCAGCGCGCTGAGTTTGGGAACGCTTCTGATCGAGGCGCGGGTGAATTCGGGCGCGCTGATCACGGGTCGCTTGGCGGCGGAAAGTCATGGCCGTGAAGTGATGGCGGTTCCTGGCCGCGTTGATTCGCCTTCAAGCGAAGGTTGCCACCGCGCAATTCGTGAAGGGTGGGCCGCGTTGGTCACCAATGTCGCGGATGTTTCGCAGCAGTTGAGATCAAGTTCCATGTTGGTGGCCGGCGCAATGGCAGCGCGTAAAAATTTAGGCGGCGATGTGTTGAATGAAGTCAAGCCAACGGCTGGTGTATTGCAACTTACGCCGGCCATGGAGCAAGTATTGAAAGCAGCAAGAACAATGCGCTCACTTGATTACGATCAAATATCACAGCAGACAAATTTAGGAATTGCCCAAGTGATGGCCGCGGTCACGCGCTTGGAGCTTGGAGGGATTCGTTTGAGAAATTAAATCGCCAATCGAAATAGAAAGCATGATGTATGCAGACATTTGGGGATGCTTGGCCGAATTTTTTGCAGGATATTTGGCGCGTTGCGCCAAAATTTAGTTCCAGCCAAGCGCGTAGAAAATAGCTGTGAACAAAAGATCCGCCAGCACCACGGAGACAACGGTTTGCACCACGGTGGCTGTTGTCGCCTTGCCCACGCCCGCGGCGCCGCCCGTAACGCGCAGGCCGTTTTGGCAGGCGATCAAACCTAAAATTAAACCAAACACCGCGGCTTTCAGAAGGCCTGTGGTGAAGTCGGAAAGTTTCAATTGATCGATTGTGTTTTGCTTGTACAGCTCATAAGGAATGTCCAGAAAGAACACACCCGCGACGCAACCCATGATCACGCTCATGAGATCCGAAAGTACTGAGAGCAGAACCAAGCTCAGTGTTGTCGCGACCACTCGCGGCACAACTAGAAAGCGAATTGGGTCGAGCGCCATGGCTTCAAGCGCCTCAATTTCCTCGCCCACAACCATGGTTCCAAGTTCAGCCGCGATGCTTGCACCGGCGAAACCTGTGAGCACAATGGCGGCGATCAGCGGACCAAGTTCACGAAATACAGCGACCGCGATAAGGTTGGCTACTTTGTCGATTTGCCCAAATGTGGCGAGGCTGGGCGAAGTTTGTAGCGCAAGAATAATTCCGATGCTGCCGGAAACCAGCGACACGATTCCGATACTGCGCACGCCCACGCGATTCATTTGCGCTACTGCCGCAGGAAAGCCAAATCGAATTTGTCTTTGGAGCAACGATCGTTGCAGCCAGCGAAGTACTTTTCCAGCAAGTAGCGTTAAGCCACCGACTGATTCAAAGACCCCCAACAGTGTGGCGATCCATTGATCAAGAAGTTTCAACGAGGCGTTCTGGAATCGCGCCACAGAATTAAGCCTTCAAAGCTTGTTCGCGATTGTCCACAACTGTGAAGACAGTGGTGAGGCGTGCGATTTCAAGAATGCTGCGCACGCGTGGCGATAAATTGCACACGATGAGTTTGATCTTGTTCTTGCGGGTGGTTTGCAGGGCTTCAATCAAAGTGGCCAAACCGCTTGAATCCATGTAAGGAACATCGGTGAGATCAACAACTAAACGCGCCGGTTTGCCTTTGAGCGCTTCGGTTAATTTTGTTCGCAGCATTGGAGATCGAGCCATGTCCACGTCGCCCTTTGGGCGCAGAATCATGCCATCGGGAAGGGTTTCGACATCCACTAAAAGTTCGGTTGCTCCTGACATGGGTCAGATCTTAGCCGAACTTGTGCGAGGCTGCTTGTGACGCCCTGAATTAAACTTGTAAATTTAGCGTCGCTTTAGGGTCAGAATGCGTGCCCGAATGTGTGGTGGAGTGAGCGTGGAATTTTTCAACAACTAAACGCATGCCGCCTTCCGGACGCTTTGAAAATTGCACCGTATCCATGAGCGAATGAATCAGATGGACGCCAAGGCCGCCGGGACGAACATCTTCAAGGTCGCGGCTTTTGAGTTGTTCCAACTCAACATGCGGAGCGAGATCATCCATTTGAATTCGCAAGCCCTTTGGATTTTGCAGTTCCCACACTGAAATCCAAATATAGCTGTTGGGATCATTTTTATATCCGTGGCGGATGATGTTTGTCAGCGCCTCGTCAATGGCCAGCGCAATGTGTCCGCATTCTGTTTCATCCAAGCCCGCGCGTGAAGCGAGTTCGCACAACATGGCGCGAACGGGGGCCATAAGTTCTGGACGACTAAGAATTCGTGTGTGAAGATGAGGTTCGTTCATAGGTGGATTGAGTGTGGTCTTGGTGTTGCTCGGACTTGTATGAAGCGGATTTATAATGCGTGATTCATGACATGTAGGAAATCCATAAACAGTAGGAGAGAACTTACCGCAGCGCGTTCTTTCCTTATGCATATCCGTTCATGAGGCGTTAGAAGTTGAGAGATTTTTATCTTTACACCAAAGAACCCATTTTTGCGTGGCTTCCGCGCGCTTACTCGGACTATCGCTCCACCCATAACCAAGCGTGGTGCCGGTAAGTTTCTGCAGGGATTGTTGCGCCGCCCAGCGAACCAGCGGATCCTCGCTTTGCAATGCGGGCACGATTTGTGGAACTGTCTTTTCGTTTCCGCTCTCGCCGGCTTTCAGGACCGCGTCCATGCGCGTGTTGGCATCAGGGCTTTGCAACTTTGTTGCTGAATCAATCGAACCGCAAGCGCATAGAAGCGCCGCGCAGACCCAACTGGAGCATGTTCGTGCTTGGCGCGCGATCCGCGCGGGTGATTTCAAAAAAAGATACGTGTTCGCGCCACTAGAAAATAGGATTTCATTCAAGTGACTATTCATAGTGAGAGTTGTACCATCAGACGCTCGTAGAATCGAACTTGAAATTACGAAAGACGCAAATCGAAAGACGCAAATTGAAATGACGCTGCAGGCCAAAGACACCATTCTTGTTCTTGACTTTGGAAGTCAATATTCACAATTGATCGCACGGCGAGTTCGTGAGGCGGGTGCGTTTAGTTTGTTGGTTGCGCCCAACGAGTCGATTGAGAAATTGCGCGCACACAATCCCAAAGGCATTATTTTAAGCGGCGGTCCAGCCAGTGTTACCGATGCGGGCGCGCCAGTGTGCGACCCGCGGCTATTTGAATTGGGCGTTCCAGTGCTTGGCATTTGCTATGGAATGCAATTGGGTTGCCAGTTGCTTGGCAGCCAAGTTGGCAAGGCGCCGGCGCGCGAATATGGCCGCACCAAATTGCATGTAAAAGTGGGCGATGGACTTCTACAAGGCATATCGTCGCCGGCAACAGTTTGGATGAGCCACGGCGACCAAGTGACGGGGCTTTCGGAAGATTTTCAAATGCTCGCCAGCACGCCCACTTGTCCGGCGGCCGCGGTGAAGCATCGCACGCAGAAATTTTGGGGCGTTCAATTTCATCCTGAGGTCACGCATACTCCTTGCGGCGTTGACATTCTGCGCAACTTCTTGCAAGAGGTGTGCGGTTGCACCGGTAGTTGGGCCATGGCTGATTTTTTGGACGAGGAAGTGGCGCGTGTGCGCAAGCAAGTTGGCAAAGACCGCGTGATTTGCGGTCTTTCTGGCGGTGTGGATAGCGCTGTTGCCGCCGCGTTGATCGCGCGCGCGGTGCCAGGGCAAATGACATGCATTTTTGTGGACAACGGGTTGCTGCGCAAGAACGAGCGCGACTTGGTGGAGAGCGCGTTTCGCCACCACTTTGATGTTGAATTAAAAGTGGTCGATGCGCGCAAGGAATTTTTGAATGACCTCGCGGGCATAGAAGACCCGCAGGAAAAACGCCGTCGCATTGGACATCGTTTCATTGATGTCTTTCAACGCGCCGCCAAAGAAGTGCGCGGCGGCGTGAAATTTTTAGCGCAGGGAACACTGTATCCAGATCGGATTGAGAGCGGCCAAAGCCACGCCGGCACCGCGGCCAGCATTAAGTTGCATCACAACGTGGGCGGCCTTCCTGAAGATTTAGGTTTTGAATTAGTGGAGCCGCTCAGGGATTTATTCAAGGACGAGGTGCGCAGCTTGGGCGAGGTGCTTGGTCTGCCGTCCGCGTTGGTTTGGCGCCATCCGTTTCCAGGACCAGGTCTTGCCGTTCGCATTATTGGCGATGTCACCGAGGAACGTTTGGCGCTTTTGCGCGAGTGCGATTTTATTTTGCTGGAGGAAATTCACGCCGCGAATTTGTACCGCACCACCAGCCAGGTGTTCGCGGTGTTGTTGCCAGTTCGAAGCGTTGGCGTGATGGGTGATGGAAGAACCTACGATTCAGTCGTTGGTATTCGCGCGGTTGAATCCAGCGATTTCATGACCGCCGACTTCTGCCGCTTGCCCTGGGAAGTTTTGGCACGCGTGTCCAGCCGAATTGTGAACGAAGTGCGCGGCGTGAATCGTGTTGTCTATGACATCAGCACCAAGCCGCCAGCCACGATTGAGTGGGAGTAGTTCATGTTCGATGTGATCGGCGATGTGCATGGACATGCGGACGAATTAGAGGATTTGCTGCAACTTTTGGGCTATCAGAAGAAGTCCGGCGTGTATCGCCACGCCAATCGTACGGTGATTTTTCTTGGGGATTGGATTGATCGCGGTCCAAAGATTCGTCAAACTCTTGAAGTTGTACGCGCCATGGTGGAAGCCAACACCGCGCGCGCCGTGATTGGTAATCATGAACTAAACGCCTTGGCGTGGGCCACGCCACGCATGGCGCTTGAAACGTCTGCTGATTCGGCAAGTCGCGCAACAAGCAGCGCTTCATGCGTTGCCAATTCAAACGCTCAGCAGAATCTCGCGGATGCGCCGTATCAATGGTGCCGTTCGCACACGGAAAAAAATCGGCGCATTCATCAGGCTACGTTGGAGCAACTTTCCGCGACGGAATTGTCCGAGTGGTTGAATTGGTTTCGTGGAATTCCGTGGTGGCTTGACTTGGGTGGGTTGCGCTGCGTGCACGCGTGTTGGGACAACGCGCAAATACAAGTTCTTACGAATGCCTTCGGCAATTCGTGGAGCGCCACGGATGAAATTATCCGCGCCGCGCATGAGTATGGAACTCCCGTGGCCGACGCCACAGAATGTATTTTGAAAGGCCCAGAAATTGCGTTGCCCAAAGGCTGCACTCTCCCGGATCCTGAGGGTTTCGCGCGCAAGGTGATTCGCACGCGGTGGTTTGGCGATGCGCAGGCGTTGACCTACGCGGACTTGTCGTTTCCAAAGCGCGCTGGTGTTCCACTGGATTTGCTACCAGTTGGAATGGCAAGCCACGCGCTGCGATATGGCGCAGATGAACCGCCTGTATGCATTGGGCATTACTGGATTCCGGCCACGGAGGATCCCAAACCTTTAGCGCCAAATGTGGCATGCGTTGATTATTCCGTGGCGCGTGGCGGCCGATTGATGGCGTATCGATGGAGCGGCGAAAAAGTATTGGCGAAAGAGCATTTTGTGTGGGTTCCTGCGCGGCTTGAAGATGCGCAAAAAAAATCGCAACAAGAAAATATCATTCGGTAGGATCATGGCATGACGCCCGCGAACCCGATTGCGAATGTTGGCAACAAGACGCAAGAAACTGGCAATGCGCATAGCCATCAAGACATGCTCGCGCAGTTGTTGTCGCCGTTGGCTCAGAACGATCATGTGCGAGGAGCGATTGATGTCATCCTGAATCAGATGCAACTGTCGTCGCAAGAATTAACCTGCGCCAAGCCGGCCACGCAGACTGGCAGTGAAACATTGCACGCATGGATGGACCGCGCCAAGGCTGTGCGTTCGCGGGGCGGATATTTTCCGTACATCGGTAGTGGTCGCGGTCGTGGCGCGTTGGTGGAATTGATCGATGGCAGCGTGAAGTGGGACATGATCAATGGAATTGGCGTGCACATGTTTGGACGCGGCGACGCCGGCGTGACGCGCGCGTGCATGGAGGCCGCGCTGGCCGATGTGGTGATGGAAGGCAATTTGCAATTTAACGCGGATAGCGTTGCGTTTGCGGAATTACTGATCAAAGAGGCGTCGCGCGCCAGCGCGCTGCACTATTGCTTTGTCACAAATTCTGGTTGCATGGCCAATGAGGCCGCGCTGAAAGTGTGCCAGCAAAAACGCCAAGGCGCGCCGCGCGTAATCGCCTTCAGTGATTGCTTCATGGGTCGCAGTGTGGCCATGAGCCAAATTGGAGACGAGCCTGGATATCGCCAAGGTCTTACGCAAAATATTTTGGTGGATTACATTCCGTTTTACAACGCCGACTTGGGCGAACGCAGCACCGAGATGGCGTTGTGGCATTTGCAGGAGTGCATTCGACGCTATCCAGGGCAACATTCGTGCTTTGTGTTTGAACTTGTGCAGGGCGAGGGCGGCTTCAATGTGGCGCCGCGGGAATTTTTTGTTGCGCTGATGCAGGCGTGCAAGGCCGCTGGAATTCCTGTGTGGGACGATGAGGTTCAAACCTTTGGCCGCACCGAAAGCATGTTCGCCTTTGAGGCTCTGGGTCTGGGTGAATTCATCGACGTTGTGTCGATTGGAAAAATTAGCCAAGCGTGCGCGTGCTTGTACACGGCGGACATGAATCCCAAGGCCGGGCTTTTAAGCGGAACGTTCAGTGCCAGTGTTACGTCGTTACATGCGGGGCTTTCTATTTTGTCGCGCCTGCGCGATGGCGGCTATTACGGCGCAAATGGGCGCATTGCCAACTTGCATGCGGCCTTCCGCACCAAAGCGAATGACTTAGTGAAGCGACGCGGCGAATTCTTTCCCGCGGTGAAGAAGCCATTTGGCCGCGAAAGCAAGAACTTTGTCAGTGGAGTTGGGGGCATGATGCGCTTGACGCCATTTGGTGGCGACAAGGATCGCATTGCCAAACTGTTGCAAAATCTTTTTGAAGATGGCGTGATCGCGTTCATGTGCGGACACGGTCCGCACCACTTGCGATTCTTGCCGCCGATTGGCGTGATGACGCCCGAGGATTTTGATCCCGTGTTTGAAATTTTGGAAAAGTCCCTGCAGCGGAGCGCATAAATGTTTCTCATTCGACAAGCCACACTTGAAGATCTTCCAACACTGTTGAAGTTGGCCAAGATGGTGCACTTTCTCAATCTGCCCGCGGACCGCGACATCATCGCCACCAAGATCAATCGAAGTCGATTGAGTTTTGCGGAGCGGCAAGATGACCCGCGCCATAGGCAATTCATGTTTGTGTTGGAGGACAGCGAAACTGGAAACGTGATCGGCACCAGCGCCGCCATCTCATGCATTAGTTGGAAAGGGTGGCCGCATGTTTTTCTGGAGGTGAAGAAGCGCCATTTCTACTCCAATGATTTGCAGCAGGGACAAAGCCATGTCACTTTGGAGTTTGGCACCGACGAAAGTGGTCCCAGCGAAGTGGGCGGTTTGATTTTGGCTCCGGGCTACCGCGGCCACAAGGAAAAACTTGGCTCGCTGTTGTCGCTGATTCGATTTCACTTCATTGGCTTGCACAAAAAGTGGTTTGCGCAGCGAATTTTGGCTGAATTAATGGGGCCAGTCACGCCCGATAGCCGCACGTTGTTGTGGGAATATCTGGGGCGGCGTTTTATAAATCTGTCCTACCAAGAGGCGGATTTATTTTGCCAGCATTCAAAAGAGTTCATGACCAACTTGTGGCCGCGTGGCGAAATCTTTGCCAGCATTCTTCCGCCAGACGCGCGCGCCTTGATTGGAAAAGTTGGCGAGGAGACATTGGCGGCCAAAGGCATGCTTGATCGGCAACACTTTCATGTGACCACGCATGTGGACCCATTTGACGGCGGACCATACTTGGAAGCCGATCGGGATTCCATTCCCATGGTGCGCGACACCAAGGAATATAAGTTGCTCGCGTTTGCCAAGCGGGAGTCCGGCGTGATGGCGTTTGTAAGCCACAGCAGCAAAGAGCATGGATTCCGCGCGGTGCGAACTCGCTGTCAAATACGATCTGGCGGCGTGGAAATTTCTAAGGCGGCCGCTGACACAATTCATGCGCGCGAAGGGGAGAGGGTTGGTGTTTCGTTTCACGCGGAGCATTCAAGCAAGAGCGCGGCGAAGGGCGCTGCGAAGAGCGGCGAAAAAATCGCGCTGATAAATTCAGGCAAGTCATCAGGCAAGTCATCAGGCAAGTCATCAGGCAAGGCTTCTGACAAGTCAGCGAGCAAGTCATCACGCGCAGGCGCGGGCAAAAAATCGCGCGCCGCGGTTTCCAAAGGTCGAAAAAATTCACGTGGCAACTGACATCAACGCGTCCACGCAATGGATTGTGAGCAACCCATCGGACTATATTGATGGTCAATGGCGCGCCATTGCCGGCCATGAAATTCAAAGCAAAAACCCCGCAAATCCTGCGCAAGTAGTGTGGTCTGGCACGCCCGCGCCGGCGCATGTGGATGCCGCCGTTGGCGCGGCGCGCACCGCGTTAGCCAGTTGGAAACAACTTTCGCGCCACGAACGCGCCGAACACTTGCAGGCATTTTCGCACGCGTGTAAAAAATTCGCGGAGCCCTTGGCCCAAACCATAACAATGGAAATGGGAAAGACCATCGCTGAAAGTCGCGGCGAGGTGAAACTGATTTCCGACAAGATTGACATCACTTTGCAAGAGAGCACCTTGGCGCGCGTGGCCAACTTTGAAGTGGATGCCGGCGGTGGACGCAAGGGGTTCTGCCGCTTTGAGCCTTATGGCGTGATGGCCGTGCTTGGTCCTTTCAACTTTCCGGCGCATTTGCCCAATGGTCATTGGATTCCTTCGCTGCTCATGGGCAACACGATTGTGTTCAAGCCCAGCGAAAAAACTCCCGCGGTGGGGCAGTGGATCGCCGCGATCGCTGAAGCGGCTGGCTTTCCTCGCGGCGTGTTTAATGTTGTTCAGGGTGGCGTTGAAACAGCGAAACGATTGACCAGCCACGCGGACATTGACGGAGTCATGTTGACTGGTTCTTGGCGCGCGGGCCGCGCCGTGTTGGAAGCCAATCTTGATCGACCAGGGCGAATTGTCGCGCTAGAAATGGGCGGCAGCAATCCAGCGATTGTGTGGCAAGACGCCGATATTCGTGCCGCCGTGCTTGAATGCGTGCGAAGTGGTTACGCCACCACGGGTCAGCGCTGCACCTGCACTCGGCGCATGATTGTGCATCGATCAATCGCGGATCAGTTTGTCACCGCGTTCACCAAAGTAGCAAGCACCATGATCATTGCTCCTGGCAACGCCCCCGAACCCAACTTCATGGGGCCGTTGGTGGATCAACATTCCGTGGATGCATACTTCAATAGACAAACGACCATTCGCAACAATGGCGGTCGAGTTTTACTTGAAGGCGTGCGCATGGATCAGACAGGTTTCTTTGTCACGCCAAGTTTGATTGAGGTGGCGCGCTTTCACAAAGACAGTGATGCCGAGACATTCGCGCCGTTGGTGCAAGTGAGCGTGGTGGATGATGTGCTTGACGCGATCGCTCAGGCAAACGCCACGGAGTTTGGCTTGGCTGCCGCAGTGTTTACCAATCAAGAATCACTCTGGCGCCAATGCTTGCAGGGGTTGCGCGCTGGTTGCGTGAATTGGAATTATGGAACCGCCGGAGCCAGCAGCAAACTGCCGTTTGGTGGCGTCGGTCGAAGCGGAAATCTTCGTCCGGCTGGAAGTTTTGCCGTTGATTCCACGGTATTTCCCGTGGCTTCCATGGAAGTCGCCGCGCAAGATGCGGCGACAACTTCAGTCGCAAATGGCTTGCGCTGCGATTTGAAATGGTTTTCTTGAAGCAATATCGTTGCCGCCCCAAAAACTAATCATGTTCATTCAGGATTAGAATTTTATACATCGCATTGCGTAGTTTGATGGGTAATAGATCGAGAGTCTTTTGAAGGCTTTCAATGTAGCCAAAGCGAAGAAGGATAAGGCTGACCGTAGAGTAGGCGATCAAGCAAAATACCAATTCAGTAAACGCCTCTGTTCGAATTGAGGCGCTGGAGAATCCTAAAATGTCCACGGCGCTTTTTGCCAGACCAGCGGTGGCGACCGCCGCCAAGATTGCGTATGCAGGAGTTGAGTACATTTCATAGCGGAAGGTCATGGGAAGAATATCCACTTCTTTCGCGATAATTTTAATTTGTAGAAATGAAATAATGGTGCTTGTCAATCCAACGGCAATCACCAAAGCTCCGGGGATGTATTCGGATGAAATACCGAAAGCTTTGATGCATGCAACGCCTAGAAGGGCGCCCGTGATTTTAGAAATCGCCCTGCCAAAAAATAGTTTGAGCGCCAAAGTCCATCGCCTTGCCCCAATGACTGGAGCCTCAAGCAAAGTTTGGAGCGTTGGATAAATCAGAAATAGACAAGCGCATTGCACTGGCACAATACTGCTATCCCACTTGTCTTGGAATAAAAAATGCGACAAGCTGGGGTACACCGCCGCAATGGACATGACACAAATTGGCACGAATACAATGCCACTTAAAAATGTTTGAGCAATATTATCATTTTCCGCTTGTTCACTACCGCGGATGCGCGCTGCATATGGAGCCAAAACGCTTTGCAATGTGCTTGAAAGCATTTGGATTGGTTGAATAGCCATTTGGTTGGTGAACAAATAAATTCCAAGCGCGCTTACTGGAATGAAAAAACTCGCTGCAAATAAATCGGTTTGGCTTCCAAGCGAAGTGATCAAGGCTATTAAAAATGGAATCTTGATCATTGCGTATGTGTCTACAAGCCAATTCGGAGATGCTTTAAAGTCCGCGCGCTCCATGCCCGCTGCTGCGAAACTCCACACCAGAACAACCGTGCCGCTGATCAGTTGGGACAAGACAAAGCTAAGCGGACCATAACCATGAGACGCGAAGTAATATGCGCTGGCTAATTTCACAAGCGAGCTTGTGCTATCCATAGCCGCTATATGTTTGAACCTCAAATGCGAGAGGACTTTGGCTCGGGGGTATGTGGTGATATTAAAGACCACAAATCCAACCGCGCTCCAAAATAAAATCCATCCAAGTCCCTTCGTGTCATCTTGGGGATACAAATACGGCGCTGGCAGCACCATCGCAAGCGTAAAAATAGTTCCCAAAATTCCGCACGCCAGCGCGGCACGTAAAAGACCTCCTCCAATGGTCTTAAATTCCTCAACCTTCATCGTTTGAAAGATGACGCCAGTACCGCCTCCGCGCATGACAGTGGTAAAGGTGGTAATTCCTAGGGCAATGGCGTACAAGCCGTAGTCGGCCGGAAGTAAATACCACGCCATCACGATTTGTGTAGCAAGTCCACTGAAGCGGCTGAATAGGCTCGCTAAAGAAGTAAGAAAGATGCTAGAGGCTTTATGTGTGGGCATGCTCATCCTGATGCCCCGGTGAACGTATGTTATCGAAATTGACCCATATCGGGACTCGCTTTGTGTGAATAGTCAGCGCGATATGTCGATGTATTTGAAGAAAAACAATCAGAAATGCAATATGGAAATTGAAGATTTCACCAAGCGTAATAGGAATTTGGCAATTTACATTGAAGGAGACTGCGTGATCGAGATGAGGCGCAGAAATTCTTCGCGCGTGGCCAAATTATTTAGGAATACGCCGGTCAGTTTGCTGGTGGTGGTCCACGCATGCGGTTGATGCACGCCGCGATAGCACATGCAATAGTGGCGTGCTTGCACCACCACGGCCACGCCGCGCGGTTTGAGATGTTCTTGAATGGAGCCGGCGATTTGAGCCGTGAGTTTTTCTTGCACTTGCAAGCGCTTGGAAAAAATCTCCACAACTTTGGCTAGTTTGCTTAAACCAACCACGCGTCCATCGGGGATGTATGCCACGTGCGCCTTGCCAACAAAGGGAACCATATGGTGTTCGCAGTGGCTTTGGATTTCAATTCCACTAAGCAAAACCATTTGGTCGTAGCCTTCAATTTCCGTGAAGGTGCGGCTGAGTGGCTCGGCGGGATCCATGGAATAGCCGCAGAAATGCTCGTAATAAGCCTTTATGACTCGCCGTGGAGTGTCAATCAACCCCTCGCGATTCGCATCGTCACCAATGAAACCCAGAATGGAGCGAATGTGCTCCATAGCTTGCTTGGTCTTTGGGTCGTTGAAGTCTGGCTCTTTCATTGGAAACACAGGATAGGCACTGATTTGCGTTTGCGCAGAAGGCAATTGCAAGTTCGCGGGTAGCATTCTGCGATGCAGGAATTGGTGCACGTATTGACACAATCCGCCGCGCTAAGCCAGATTCGCCAGCGCGAGGGCGAGCGGAAGTTGGCGCAAACCGCTGACTTTTGCGCTAGTGGTGAATCATGGCAGTCCGCGCTTGGGCGCAGCAAGGCCGCGGTGGTGGTTCTTGGCATTCCAAGTGACATTGGCGTGCGCGCAAACTTTGGCAAACCTGGTTGCGCCAATTTGTGGGCGGTCGCGCGCACAAAGTTTTTGTCCATGCAGGACAACGCCGCTTTGCGTGGCGAGTCGTTGCTGGTGCTGGGTGAAATTGCGGTTGAAGATGTGATGCGCAAAGCCGAAGCGTTGGACGCGACGCGCGCCGCGGATCTTGCTGGGCTTCATGCTTTGGTTTGCGAAGTGGATGAGCGCGTGGCGGCAGTTGCGCAGGAAGTTGTGAAGAGCGGCAAATTATTGGTGGCGGTTGGTGGCGGCCACGAGAACGCGTTTGGAATAATCAAAGGTTTGTCCAAGGCCACTTCACGGGGGGTTTCATGCATCAATATCGATGCTCATGCGGATTTGCGCCAGGACGCTGGGCGCCACAGTGGCAACGCATTTTCCGCGGCGCGGCGGGAAACATTCTTGGAGCGTTACTGCGTAGTGGGTTTGCAGGAGCCATTTGTGAACGACGCCATGTGGGAGCAACTCTGTAAGGAAAAAGATCTGCGAGCGATCACGTTGGAGAGCATGCGCACGCGACTGATGCGGGTTTCGGCATTGCCGCGCAAGTTTTCAGGGGTTTGGGTACACGCGCCGCATCTGGCTGCGTGCGAAGAAGCGGCAAAGTATTTGAAGAAGCTGCCTTTGGCTTTAGAGATGGATCTTGACGCCATCACTGGTGTTGCGGCGAGCGCTCCAACCACGGCGGGGCTTGCTGTTGAAGAGGTTCGTGAAATGCTGCGCTATATCGGAGCGCGTCGCGACGTGAGTACGTTTCATATTTGTGAGGGCATTGCCGATGAAACAGATTCGCGGGGCGTTGGCGCGTTGACGGCCTTGTTGATGAGCGATGTGATCAAGACCGTGTTGACGCGCCGCGCAAAGTGAGCCACAGCATGAACCGCATAGGTATTGATCTTGGCGGAACAAAAATTGAAGCCGCGGTGTTGGGGCGCGATGGCGACATGTTATGGAGCGAGCGCGTGGCCACGCCAACAGGCGATTATGCAGGCACCTTGCAGGCAATTGCGGAATTGGTGCGGCGGGCAAAAATAATTTCTGGCGACGTTGCGGGCGTGGGCGTTGCCACGCCAGGAAGTGAAAATCCGCAAACGCAATTGCATCGCAACGCCAACAGCACGTGCCTCAACGGCATGCCACTGCGGCAAGATTTGCGGCGCTTGATTGGCATGCAAGTTCGCACCGCCAACGATGCCAATTGTTTCGCGCTGTCAGAGGCGATTGATGGCGCGGGCAGTGGAGCGGCGATTGTGTTTGGCGTGATTCTTGGAACAGGCTGCGGCGGCGGAATTGTGGTCGATCAAATTGTTCGCAATGGCGCCAACGGAATCGCCGGCGAGTGGGGGCACACGGCTCTGTCGAATGCGAATGAATCGGAGCGAGCGAAGGCGAAATGTTGGTGTGGACGCGCGTGTTGCCTTGAACAATTTATTTCTGGCAGCGCTGTTGAAATGGATCATGCGCGTGCGAACAATACGGAGCGGATTTCTCTAAAGCAGATTGCTGCGCAGGCCGATGCGGGCGACGCCAGGTGCTCGGCCACAATCGATCGCTGGATTGACCGGCTGGGGCGCGCGCTGAGTGGCGTGATCAATGTGCTTGACCCTGATGTGATTGTGCTTGGTGGCGGCGCGAGTTTGGTGGGCGGCTTGGTGGAACGTCTTCCAAGCGCAATTCTTCCGCATATTTTCGCTGATTCTTGGAGCACGCCTATTCGATTGGCCAAGTTTGGTGATTCCAGCGGCGTGCGCGGTGCGGCGTGGCTTTGCGATACCTTTGGCGCATGAAATCAACAGGCGCAAAAATTGGAATCATAGGTTGCGGATCGATTGGTCATGTACACGCCCGCCATGCGCTGCACGCGGGTCTTGATATTGCCGCGGTGTGGGACATTAAGCCTGAGGCCGCCAACAAGCTTGTCAGCGAAGTGCCGAGCGCTCAAGTGATGCCAAGCGTTGAAGCGTTGTTGGCGCAGCGCGATATCGCTGGCGTGATCATTGCAGTGCCCAATGATTTGCACATGCCACTGGCGGTGCAAAGTTTGCAAGCGGGTAAGCATGTGTTGCTTGAAAAACCAATGGCGCTTTCTGCCGCGCAATGCGACGAGATTATTCGCGCCAGCGAAAAAGCCAAGAAGCAAGTGCAGATGGGATTTGTGTGTCGACAACTTCCCGCTGTGGCCACGGCCAAAAAACTTTTGCACGCGGGAACATTTGGTTCGCTCTATCACATCAAGGCCAGCACCTATCGACGCCGAGGTGTTCCGGGTCTTGGTGGTTGGTTCACCAACAAAGCGCGCTCGGGTGGCGGGCCGTTGATTGATCTGGGTGTGCACATTATTGACGCGTCGCTTTGGCTGGCGGGCTTTCCAAAAGTGCTGCGCGTCAGCGGAGCCATTTATGCAAATTTTGGCTGCCAAATGCACAATTACACGCATGTGTCCATGTGGGCTGGTCCGCCCAAGTTTGACGGAGTGTGTGATGTGGAGGACCACGCAACCGCGTTGCTGCGCTGCGAGGGCGGGCTTACGATTGAAGTGAACACCACTTGGGCCATGAATGTGCCGGATGGAATTCTTCCAGACGGAGTGATCTTGATGGGACAGAAAGCTGGTTGCCACATTGGGCTTCAGGCAAAGTCGCTCACACTTGCCACCGAAACGCACGCCATGCCCGCGGATTTGGAACCGCACTTCGCCGCCGAAGAACCACTCAAGCAGGCGTGGAACGCGCAAGCCGCGGCGTTCGCATCGCTGTTACAGCATGGAACAAATCCAATCGCCACCGCGCATGAAGGGCGCCAGGTGCAATCGGTGATCGACGCTATTTATGAATCAGCGAAGGTGGGGCATGAAGTTGAAGTGCGCGCGTAAATTAGTTTTTCGCGCCTTGGGTTGCTTTGTACTTCTCCAGCGTTTCTTTTAATTCGCCAAGCGTGTCGGCATCCGTGTTGTCCTTCATGCCAAGATCAACCGCTTGCTGCTGAGTGGCCAGGGCCTTGGCCTTGTCGCCACGTTCCCAATACACGCGAGCAAGTGTGTCCAGAACGGCTGGCTCCGCGGGCTTTGAAACGGAAACCGCCTTCTGCGCCGCGGCCAGTGAGAAGTCCAAATCGCGTGCCTTTTCAGGCATTTCCGTGGCGCTGACCCACGCCAATTGATTCAATTCCATGGCATCAAGATCCATCGCGATAAGTTTTTTTCCAACAGCGAGCGCCTCTTGCGGCTGCTTGGCTGGACCGGAAAAAATTTGAAACTTGTTCATTAAAAGTTGTGTGTTTGTGGGATCGCTCTTGATCATCTCGTCCAACTTGGCAAGCACAGTCGTGTAGTCGCCGCTCTTTTGTGCTGAGCGCATGAGTTTGGAAAGTGATTTGCTTGCCTCTTCTAGCTTGGCCTGAGCTAGCGCTGCTTCTTTTGCTTTTGACAAATCCCAAGTGCCTGCGGCCACCGCGGCCAATGGCTTGTCCATTTCCATTGGGTGTCCGATCCACTGGATCACGCCGTCCTTGCCAACAATGAACGCGCACGGAATACCATCTTGCTCGGCGGCTTCCATCCATGAGTTGCGCATCACTCGATCGCCGTCATACGCCACGCGGTAGCCCATCGCATCACCCTTGCCAGTCACAAAATTTTTCAGCGTGTCAAGTTGTTTGTCCTTAGGACCATTTTCGCTAGCAGCCACGCTGATGAATTGCACGGCGGGGAATTCTTTTTGCATGGCGCTGAGGTGGGGAATGCCCGCAATGCAGGGTCCGCACCATGTCGCCCAAAATTCAACCACATATGCGGTGCCCGCCTGCATTTCTTTCACGGGTTCGCCCTTCACCCAAGCATCCGCGGTAAATGGCGCAAGCGGCGGCGCCTTTGATCCAACAGTTAAAGTTGCTGGAGCGGCTAGAACGAGGGCGATGAGCGTGGTAATCATAAGTATCTCCTTGAGAAGCGATGCTATCTCAGAAATGGCGTGCAGGTGTGAATGTATTCAAGCGGTTCAACATGCGTGCATGGATTTATTTTTGGCGCGCGCGCTTCAAACGATTCACGGCGCTCGCATTATGCTTGCGGCATGACATGCCAGATGCTGGATGGAAAATTGCTGGGTCAAAAAGTGCGCGCCGATGTGAAGGCGCGCGTGTCGGCTTCCAATACTGTGGCGCGCCTGGACGCAATTTTGGTTGGCAGCGATGACGCGGCCGAGGTGTACGCGCAAAGCCAGGCTCGAACGTGTGATGAAGCCGGCATTCACTATGTGTTGCATCGGTTGCCCGCGGACAGTTCCTACGACAACATCGCGGGACGTGTGTTGCTGCTCAACACGGAGAAGCAAGTTCGCGCGATCATGTTGCACTTGCCACTGCCTGTGGGCGTGGATGTTGAGCGCGTGCAAAGTTTGATCGCGCCGGAAAAAGATGTGGAGGGCGTGAACCCCGCCAATATTGGAAACGTGGTGTATGGCCGCCGCAGTTTGGTGCCGTGCACGGCGCGCGCGGTGCTGGAACTGATTGAAAGCACAAAATTAAATTTGCAGGGCGCGCGCGTGGTCGTGGTGGGGGCCAGCAATATCGTGGGCAAGCCCGTTGCTGTGTTGTTGATGCGCTCCAATGCCACGGTGATCAGCTCGAATAAATTCACCTTGGAACTTCCGCAACTTACCCGCGGCGCCGATGTGGTTGTGGCCGCGGCGGGCGTGGCTGGATTGGTGAAGGGTGACTGGATCAAGCCCGGAGCCGTGGTGATTGATGTTGGAATTCACCGCGTGATTTCGCCCGAAGGAAAAACCACCACATTGGGCGATGTTGATTTTGAAAGCGTGAGCAAAGTCGCGGGATTTCTCACGCCGGTTCCAGGTGGTGTTGGGCCAATGACCGTTGCCATGTTGCTGCGCAATGTGGCTGACGCCTGCTTGAAAATATAAACGCGCTTAGTCGCACAGCATGGCCGCGGCTTGTTGGTAGCGCTGGATAGTTTTTGCGATCACATCCACTGGCAACACGGGACCCGGCGGGCAGCGATTCCAAAGACCAGCGGCTTCTTGGGCCAGCAACCAATTGCGCACGAATTGTTTGTCCAAACTTTCGGGCTCGCGTGTTCCATCCATCGTTGACGCGATCCAGTAGCGGCTTGAATCGGGCGTGAGCACTTCGTCGGCCAAGATCAGTTCATCCGTGGGGTCGCCGTTCTGGTCAAGGGCGAAACCAAATTCAAATTTGGTGTCCGCCAGGATCAAGCCACGAAGCGCGCAGAATTCGCTGGCGGATTTGTAGATCGCCAGACTCGCCGCGCGAAGTTTTTCCATGACCGATTCGCCAACCACCGAGGCCGCTTGTTCAAAGGATAGATTTTCGTCGTGGCCCGAATCGGCCTTGCTGGCTGGAGTGAAAATTGGTTCTGGAAGTTGGCTCCATTGTTTCAAGCCCGCGGGCAATGCGACGCCGCATACTCGGCCGGTTTTTTTATATTCCACAAATCCGCTGCCCGCGAGCCAGCCGCGCACCACGCACTCGATCGGAACAATCTTCACGCGCCGACAAATCATGCAGCGCCCGTGCAGCATGTCCCGCTCCGATTGTGTGAGGCCTGGAATAATCGCAGGATCTGTTGAGATCACATGGTCGCGAATAATTTTCCATTCGCGTATGCGTTCAAACCATTGCATGCTGATTTGCGTGAGCAACTTTCCCTTGTTGGCGATGACGGTGGGAAGAACCACGTCAAATGCGCTGATGCGATCGGTGGCGATCACAATGATTCGAGGACTTTCGCCGGCGACTACGGGAAGTTCATAGACGTCGCGCACCTTGCCAACACGTTTGCCGGCAAGAGAGAGATGCGTGGTCGCCACGCCTTGGGTGGCGCGGTTGTGGGTCTCGATGGAGTTGACTTGATTTTCACAAGCGGATGATTCCGATTCCATGCACAGATGGTATAGCCGCGAAAAAATATCAACGTGAACAACATAAAAAGCTCCAGATTCGCAGGGATGCGTAGGTTTCTGGTTACACTTTCTGTGCAAATGCTTCGATTTGATGTCCATCATGAATTCAATAGCGCCAGCGATCAGCGTCTTTACGGCGCCCATTTACTTGGGCGCGATGATTTGCCAGTGGCGGGCGAACTGAAATGGAAAAGTGGCTCCATTCGTTGCGAGCCCGCGGAGCCAACAGCGACCGCGTTGTGTGTGGAAGTGGATGCGGGCGGAATGGGTCGGCTGATGTTGCAAACATGTTTGCTGAAACAACGCGACGAACCCTATCTGCTCTTTCTGGAGTTGGCGCGACATCGCATCAAGCAGTACATCGTCAAGAGCGAGGAGTGGCAACTCTTTGATCCCACTCTGTCGGGCGAAAGTTTGAAGCGGTGGGAGCACGCGCGAACACTTTTTGTGCGCGCCATGAACGAGGTCGACTTCTCCAAGGCTGAGACGTTCGCCAAGGATTCTTTAATCGCTGGTCTGGACGCCAATGAGCAATTGGCGCTGTTGCACGCTGAGTTGTTGGTGAAGCGACGCTTCGGCCACAAGCCGTCAACCAGCACAGTGATTGGCGTGCGCGTGGATCCGCGAAGCGACATAAAAGTGTGCGGCGATACCGCCAAGGTTCTTGACGTGTTGATTGTTCCAACTCCTTGGAAATTAATCGAGCCGGCACAGGGCGAGTTTCGATTTCAGGAGATGGATCGATGGATGGCTTTCGCGGCTCAAACCAAGCGCCCAATTGTGGCGGGGCCGTTGCTGAGATTTGACAAGCGCACGTTGCCTCCGTGGATGGAGCCGGCCAAGAAAGATTTTTCAATGTGCGTTGATCGCTCCTACTCGTTCATGGAAAAAGTGGTGCATCGCTACCGCGACGTGGTCACTATGTGGAATTTGGGAAGTGGTTTGCACGCCAATGAGCACTTTGAATTCACCGATGAGCAAATGATGGATTTGACTCGGCGAGCGAGCGTGTTGACGCGCCAAAGCCGCCATGGCGCGCGCACGCTCATTGAGTTAACAGAACTATTTTGCGATCACGTCTCCAGCCGTCCCAGCGCGCTCACGCCTTGGCAATATCTAGAGCGACTCTCGCAAGAGGGAATTCATTTCGACGCGGTGGGCGTTCAAATGTGTTTTGGTGGCGCGGTTGAAGGCACGGCGATGCGCGATTTAATGCAAGTTTCCGCCGTTCTTGATCGCTTTCTCGCATTTGATTGCAAGGTGATGGTCAGCGCGTTTGGTGTTCCAAGCCGTCAAGTTGATCCAAAGTGTGGATGGTGGCGCGAGCCATGGAGCGAGCAATTGCAATCCGTGTGGACAAGCCGCTTTGTCACCATCGCCTTATCCAAGCCATTCATCGAAACCGTGATATGGGAACGATTGATCGACGAGGGCGAGGACGCCAGCGGACTGTTGTTTGAAAATGGAAAGGCAAAGAGCGTGTTCGCCAAGTTGCTCGCCATTCGCAAGCGATTGCGCAAGCCGCTGGCCGGTCCAAAACAAACTAGCGCCGCTGCAAATGACGTGGAAAATGATGAGACGCGCACTGGGGCGCCCTCGGTGGAATGATGCAAAGTCGTGCGCCAATCCAGGGACTTGCGTTGCTGTCGCTTGGCGCGCTTGCCACGTTGATCGCGTCGCGGATCTCACAAACACAAATGCGAACGCCCGTGCAGGGAAATCAATATTCAACCTTGCCTGCGTGGCGAGTTGATTTGGATCGTGCGGGCCAAGATGAGTTGGCGGCCTTGCCGGGTATTGGGCCGGCGCTGGCGGCGGCCATTGTCAAGGATCGCAATATGCGCGGACCATTTCAAACGCTCTCGGGGTTGGATCGGGTGCGTGGAGTTGGCCCAGCGATTTTATCGCAAATCAAGCCGTTTGTGCTGCAACCGCCGCAGTGAGCTACTGTATGGGCTGAATCGACCGTGTCGCGATCGATCTTGTTATGAAGTGGCGCGAAGAAATTTCCACATCCCCAGCGCTGACCGCGCTTGAGGAGAAGGTACGCACTGGGGGCGTTGCCAGTGTGCGTGGCGCGACTGGATCAAGCACTTCCATCATCACACAGGCGTTGGCGGCGAAAGTGAATCGCGTGACGCTGTTGGCGACCGCGCATGTGGACGAGGCCGACGAGGTGATCGCCGAGTGGCAGGATCTTGGCCTTCATGCGTTGCGATTGCCCGCGCTTGAGGCTTCGGCGGGAGAAAGTATTTTGGCGGCGGAGTCGTTTCTTGAGCGGCTGAAAGTTGCCGACGCATTGGAAGGTGGCAAGGTGGCGTTGATCGTGGCGCCCATCGCCGCGCTGATGCAGCGTCTGCCAAACGCCGCGAAGCGGAAATTGTTGTACCGCACATTGCGCGTTGGAGAGCGCGTGCCGCCGGCGCAACTTGCCGCGTGGTTGACCGAGCGCGGGTATCAACGAATGGAAGCCGTGGAAAATCCTGGGGAGTATTCAGCGCGCGGCGGCGTGTTCGACTTGTATCCAGCAGCGGCCGCAAGCGCGGTGCGCCTGGATTTTTTTGGCGACGACATTGAACGCATGCATGAAATGGACGCCACCACGCAGGCCAACGATCGGCGCGTGGAAAGCGTGGACGTGCTTTGCGCCGACGAAAAACAATTGGCGCCCAGCGATGAGGATGCTGCTTTCGCGGATTTGCTGCCGCGCGATGCGTTGTTTGTGTTCGCTGAACTGGGCGAAGTCATGGAGCAATCCCGCGGATATTGGGAGCGAATTGATGACTCTGTTGGCGTGATCTCGCCAAACGACACGGTGAAGGTGTTGATGGATCGAGTGAGCAACACGCTGGCGTTCAATCAATTTTCGCAGACCAATGAACCGGCGTCGCTGGAGGTTCCAGTGCGTTCACTTGGATTAAGCGAAAGCGACACCGCGAAAGCGTTTGAATCACTGGTGGATTTTTCGGCCGATGCGGATGTGATTTTATTTTGTTCCACCGATGGAGACGTGACGCGTGCCAAAGAGCTTGCGCAAAAACACGCAGCTAGGGCGGGAGTGCTGGTGGTCCGCCAACATCTGCACCGCGGATTTCGTTGGGATCGCCCTGGCAAAAAATCGCTGATGCTTATTCCAGAGCATGAGTTGCTTGGGCGCTTTGGCGTGCGCCGCCGCGGTGGCGCGGTGTCGGCGGGTGCGCGTGCGCGCGACGCGTTCTTGCATTTTGAGAAGGGCGATTACGTCACCCACCGTGATCACGGCGTGGCGCAGTATGTGGGATTGGTCACGCGCGCCTCGCTTGATCGAACAGGCGCAGCGGTTGAGAGTGGCGGCGCCTCTGATGATGGATCGAGCGGCGTGATGCAGAGCGCGGCGCATCCTGAGATGGAATATCTCGCGTTGCAATTTGAGGGCGCGACCAAACTGTATGTGCCGGCATTGCGAGTGGACTTGGTGCAGAAATATGTTGGAGCAGGGGCTTCAAAACCGCCGCTGAGCCAAATTGGTGGAAAGCGCTGGAAAGCCCAAAAAGAACGGGTTTCTGAGGCGGTTCGCGATCTTGCGGCGGAGATGTTGCGCGTGCAAGCCGTGCGCGCCGCCACGCACGGAGTCGCGTTTCCCCCGGACACCTCGTGGCAACATGAATTTGAGGAGGCGTTTCCATGGGATGAAACCGCGGATCAATTGACGGCCATCGCCGCCACCAAGCGCGACATGGAATCATCCAAGCCAATGGATCGTTTGATTTGCGGCGATGTTGGATTTGGAAAAACAGAGGTGGCCATTCGCGCCGCGTTCAAGTGCGTGGAGTCTGGCCGACAAGTTGCGGTGCTGGTGCCCACCACTCTCTTGGCGGAGCAACACGAACGGACATTTCGCGATCGATTTCGCGCGTATCCATTTCGCATTGAAAGTTTGAGCCGCTTCAAAAGCGACGCGCAGCAAAAAATAATTCTTGAAGATCTTCAAGCGGGGCGCATTGACCTGATCATTGGCACGCACCGATTGTTGTCCAAGGACATTCGCTTCGCCAATCTTGGTTTGGTGGTGGTGGACGAGGAGCAGCGATTTGGCGTGGAGCACAAGCAGCGGTTGCTTTCATTCCGCGCCACGGCCGATGTGCTTACGTTGAGCGCCACGCCTATTCCGCGCACGTTGCATATGTCGTTGCTCGGTCTGCGCGACATCTCTAGTTTGACCACGCCGCCGGCTGATCGGCGCTCCATTGTGACGGAAGTGCTGGCGCTTTCATCCAAGCGATTGCAGCAGGCGATTCGCCGCGAATTGGCGCGCGAAGGGCAGACGTATTACGTGCACAACCGAATCCGTGGACTTGATCGAGCCGCCGAAAGAATCAAGGCGTTGGTTCCCGAGGCTCGCATAGAAATTGGCCACGGACAAATGCCCGCGGATCAACTTGAGCAAGTGATGCTGCGCTTCATGCGTCATGAATGCGACGTGCTTGTGAGCACTTCGATCATTGAGAGCGGCATTGACAATCCGCGCGCCAACACGATGTTCATTGACTTGGCGGATTTGCACGGCTTGTCCGATTTGCATCAGTTGCGCGGACGAGTTGGACGCTCCAACCACCGCGCGTATTGCTATTTATTTTTACCCGAGGGTCGACCGATCACCGACGACGCGCGCCGAAGATTGCGCGCCATTGAGGAGTACAGCATGCTTGGTTCGGGCTTCCGCATCGCCATGCGCGATTTGGAAATCCGCGGCGCCGGAAATTTGCTGGGCGCGCAGCAGAGCGGCCATATCGCGGCGGTGGGTTACGAAATGTATTGCCAGCTTTTGGAGGACGCCGTGGATGGCTTGACCTCGCGCAAGAAAATTCGCTCGGCCGACAATGTGCTTGACATTGGTTTGGCTGGCGCGATTCCGCGCGGATTTATTCCCAGCGAGCGGCGGCGGTTGGAGGCCTATCGACGTGTTTCCAGCGCCGACACGATTGATGTGTTGTCGCGCACCATCAGCGACATTGAAAGCGCCTATGGGCAACCGCCAGTCACCATGCGAATTCTGCTTGATTTGGCTGAGTTGCGCGTGATTTTGGCCGCGTTGGGCGTGCGATCCTTGGTGAAACGCGATTTGGATTACATCTTCCACACCGCGCAACCAGCGCTTTTGCAGCGAGCCCTGAGCCATGCGCAAGCCACGGTGCGCGTGATTGGCAAGGCGGACGCCGAAGGCCTAATCGATGTCTATGTTCGGCCCGCGGGCTCGCTGGAGGATCCAGCGCGCATGATGAAATTGCTGCGCACCCAATTGCGCAAACTCATTCCCGCGCCGGTGGTGGGCGCCGCATGAAGTGGCGCATGATGTTTGGAAGTATTTCGCGTGGCAGCGAAATAAAATCGCGCTTGATTTAAACAATCGCCGCTGATCGATAAAGTTTTTGTAGTGCGAGTAGTGGGGCGAGATTATCTGCGCTCAACAAAATGAATTTGCAGATAGCGCGCCACATAATCCAGAATACTGGAAGCCTCTGGGATTTCCGGATTGCTCGTGATGCCCATGGGCTCAAAGCGCATGCCGCGAAATCGATCGGCGGCGTCGTGCGTAGTCAATCCATGTTGCAGCGCCAAACTGAACGCGCGGCAAAATCCTTGGATCAGACCTGAAAGAGTCGATCCTTCTTTGCTCATCTTGATAAAGATTTCGCCTGGTCTTCCATCTTGAAACAGACCAATGGTGAGATAGCCCTCGTGTCCCGCAATGCAGAACTTGTGAGTTTGACTTTGACGGGTTTCTGGAAGAATTTCGCGGCGGTCTGAAAGAAGCGTCATAGATGGATCCTCGAGTTGGGTATCCATCGGTTCAATAAGGGCTTCGACTAGACTTTCTGTTTCAGACATTTTTTGGAGTTGCTCCAGGTGTGGTTTCAGCGTAACTCCAACAGGCTTTCAACGCGACACAATTTGGCCACCCGAGCTGAATTTTTGAAAATCAATGTCCCAAATCACGGGGCAATATTTTTTGAATCCATCCTGAAAAGAAAAACTTTGGCGCAGGGGGACCAGGAAAAATCGCTCCATAGGCACAGCGTTTTGGTTGTAAACCAAATATAAAAAAGCCACAAATCAACGGCAAATCATTGCCAATTGATGAACTTTAGTCCTTGTCCTTTTTGGACTTCTTTCCCTTTTCGGACTTGCCAGACTTCTCTGGCTTATCCGATTTCTCAGCCTTCTCGGCCTTGGGAGCGGCTTCATCATCCGACTTATCGGCTGACTTCTTGCCCTTCTTGTCTTTTTTGCCCTTCTTGCCCTTGGAATCGTCGTCGCCTTGGGTTTCATCCGTGGCTTCTTCCATTTCCTCAACCACGTCTTCGCTTTGGGCGGCGCGTTCAGCATCAACGGACTGTTGGAAGAGTTCAAGTGTGCGATCTGGCAGCACTTCGATATTGATTTCTGTACGGAGCTCACGATCAAACACAATGGCGCAGGTGTATGAACCAATGCGGCGAACCGTGTTGGCCAAACGAACCGCTTGCATTTCCACGGCGAAACCGTCCAGTACCAGCTGATCGAAGATGTCGCGATGGGTGACGGCTCCGTACAAGGCGCCTTGATCATTCACGCTGCGAATAAGTTTGATGGTGACATCCGTGAGGCGCTCGATCAATTTCGCGCGGCCTTCTTGACGCTTCTGCATAGCGGCGGCGGCGGCAGCGCGGGCATCTTTAAGTGCCTCGATCTTTTCCGCGGTTGGATATTCGGCGAGACCGTGGGGTAGGAGGTAATTGCGCGCGTGTCCAGGCTTGACCTTGACCACATCGCCAACCAGACCCAGATTTTCAACGGAGATATTTAAAAGTAATTCAACATTTCGCTTTGCCATGACGCTGTCCTTCCCCTTTGGGGAGTGAGGGTGGCCGCAACACCCAACATGTGCCTACTTTCACGCGAAAGTCAGGCTGCGGCGAGCGCCCAAGTATGGCAAAAACCCCCTTGATTTTCAAGGGGGTGAAGAGTTGAACTCTTGATTTTTCAGATCGCCGGCACTGTGACGCCACAGGGCTAGAACCAATTATTGTGACGCACAAAGCCCGAATACCAACGCAAATTCACAGCCATAATCGATTCTTGAGTGGACTTGGCTTTGAGCCAATGGTTGAAACTCACGTTTCAAGCCAAGGTTTTTAGCCAATGTTTTTAGCCAAGGTTTGAAAAGGGGTCAGCGCCTTCAACCCAGGTGTAAAACAACTCCACGCATGAAGCGATATTTGCCATAGACAATTTGCTTCTAGAAAAGAACTTAGAAAGGAATGTCGCTGTCAGGAACGGTGCTGTGGCTTTCGCTCGGCGCTTGATTTGAGCCTTTGCTGTAGCCGCCACCATTTCCGCCGCCACCATTGCCGCCACCAGCTCCAGCCGGTGCGCCAATGAACTGGAAGTTTTCCACAACCACACGCAGACGTGATTGCTTCTTGCCTTCCTTGTCTTCCCATTGGTCAAGCTTAAGACGACCTTCGATAAACACTGGACGACCTTTGGCAAGATATTGCTTCATGATCTCCGCAGTGCGTCCCCACACTTCGCAATCCACGAAGGTCACTTCTTCGCGCTCCTCGCCAGTCGCGGTTTTGAACTTGCGGTTCATCGCCATCGCGAAATTACCTACGGTCTGATTGCCTTGCGGCAAAACCTTGAGCTCGATATCTCGAGTCAGATTACCCATCAACATTACTTTATTAAAATTTGCCATATCGTTACGCCTCCTTGTTGCGTGAATGCATTCTATAACCCCGACACCCCAACTTTTACATTTGTGGCGGAAGTTCTTGAAAATAAATGAAGGCACGTAAAAATAAATCGAGCCACCCAAATAGGTGGCCCGACTGTGCACAAGTATGAGGGCGCGCAACTGCAATCGCGCCAATTCAGTTCAACCCTTGCGGGCTCAGATAGAGCACGTTCCGCGCTTAGGCGTCGCGATCCATGTCTGGATCCATAGCGCCAACTTCATCGGCAGGCATGGCTCGCAAACGGCTCTCATCCATGGTTTTCTGCATGGATTCTGCGTTCTTCAGTTGCTCCTCGGTCAAGTGGTCCGCGCGGATCACCATGCTGCGAAGCAACTTTTCATTCAAGTTGCAATCACGCTCGATGGAGGCCAGGCGGTCGCTTACGGTGCGGAAAAAGGCCAAAATGTAGAGGCCACGCTTGTTGCCCGCGATGTCGTAGGCCAATTTGCGCTCGTCCCATTTGGCGATGGAAAGAATTTCCGCGCCGTTGCGGGTCAAGATTTCCTTGACCAGGTCGGTGGAGCCCTGCAAATCAGCGCTTGCGGATTGTGGAAAAAGAAACATGCCTTCGTAGGGGCGAGTGCGTTCAGCTTTCAGTGTTGCGTCCATATCAGTGTCCTTTCGAAAATGTGGAGTGAATGTGAATCCAAAATTTGAACCCGCTCAAGAACGTACTTGAGCGGGGTGATGTCAAGCATCTCCCGCGGGCGCTCCAGCGCCGCGGCGATTAAAAGTATTCATGGCGTGCTCGAGCCCGCGCTCGGCCCAACATGCCGCGGCCTCAGCCGCCTCGTCAAGTCCCGCTTCCATGCGGGGCTTTTGTTCCGATGTGAAATGTCCAAGAACGTAATTCTCCGTTGGAATTTTTCCCGGCGCATCAATGCCAACTCGCAAGCGCGACCAATGATCGCTGCCAAGTCGACGCGTGATGTCGGCGAGTCCATTATGTCCACCATCGCTGCCTTGGCCACGCAAGCGGATGACTCCGCAAGGCAACGCAAAGTCGTCGGCAATCACCAGCACATCCGTCGCGGCGTTGAGTTTGTGGAAGCGAATTGCCTCCAACGCGCTCACGCCGCTGAGATTCATGAAGGTGGTTGGTTTCAGAAGAAGCACACGTTCGCTTCCAATCTGGGCCTCGAGAAGCAATCCGGTGAAACGCGATTTCGCCGGGGAAGCCGGCGGATTCGTGAACCTTCTTGCCAATCGATCAAGCACATCGAAGCCCGCGTTGTGGCGGGTTCCGGTGTACTCGGCTCCAGGATTTCCAAGACCAACAATAAGACGCATGGAAATTCAACAGGCTTACGCCTTC
>CAIKXA010000025.1 GCA_903831295.1 uncultured bacterium
AAAGTCGTCTTTCCGTGATCGACATGCGCGATAATTGCAACGTTTCTAAATTCCATGATGAGCACCTCAGTGTAACGGCACTCCGCTTGATTTCGATGCACAAAATGAAATTTATTCCAAACCGTACAAAGGCAATAACTTCGCCTCCAAATGGCGCATCATGGGGTCGGCGGACAGTGGAGCGCCCGTGACTTTGAGGCAAAGCTCATCTAGGCGATAGCGACGACCTTCACTGTGCACATTCTTGCGCAACCATGACAAAAGCGGCTCGAATTCGCCTCGAGTGAAGCCTTCTTCAAGTCCAGGAACATCTTTGCGAGCCTTCTCAAACAGCTGCGCCGCCAAGAGCGTGCCCAAGGTGTAGGTTGGGAAATAGCCAATCGCGCCCATGCTCCAATGCACATCTTGCAGGCAACCGCGGCGGTCATCCGGCACGGTCACGCCAAGATATTCCTTGTAAAGCTGATTCCAAATGCCAGGCAAATCCTTGATTGCCATGTCGCCATTGAGCATGTCGCGCTCCAACTTAAAGCGAATCATCACATGCATGTTGTACGTTGCCTCGTCGGATTCAACGCGGATCAAACCAGGCTCCACAACATTGGCCGCTTGAAACAAATCCTCTAGCGTGAAGTGGTCGCAGGCGTCGCCAAAGAAAGCGCTGAGCTGCGGACGGGACCATTTCCAGAAATGCATGCTGCGCCCAACTTGATTTTCCCACATGCGACTTTGGCTTTCATGCACGGACAAACCAGCAGCGCTGCCCATGGGCAATCCCGATTGCGCGAAGTCAAGCCCCTGCTCATACATGCCGTGGCCAGACTCATGCATGGTGGAGCCAAGCGCGTCAAACACGCAGGTCTCGGTGTAGCGCGTGGTCATGCGCACATCGCGGCTGTGACTGCCGCCACAAAATGGATGCGCGCTGCGATCAAGCCGACCGCAGTTGAAATCAAATCCAATTCGCTTGGCCATGTAGCGCACAAACTTTTCTTGTGAATCAATTGGCAAAGCAAATTCATTGAACGCATTTGAGGGTTTCTTGGAAGCGCCACGAATTCGATCCAGCAATTTCTTCAAGCGCGCGCGCAATGGCTCGAACACCTTGGTCACATCGACCGCGGTCAATGCGGGTTCGTAATAATCCGCCAGCGCGTCCCAGGCCTCGCCGCCCTTGGGCCAACCCAAGCACTGCGCCTTCTGAATGTTCAATTTCACAGTCTTTTCAAGCCACGGTTGGAACTTTTTGAAATCACTTTCGCGGCGAGCCTCTACCCACGCGTGCTGCGCCTGACTTCCAATTTGCGCCAATTCCGCGATAAGCGAAGACGGTAATTTTGTCGCCTTGTCGTAGTCGCGGCGAATCTCACGCACATTCACAGCATCGGCGCAATCCGCGGGCATTGAACGAACCGCATCCTCCGCGGCGGCGATCAACTCTCCCATTTTTGGCGCGGTGAATGTCTCATGCGACAGTCGGGCCAATTGCGAAAGTTGGCGGCTTCGAAGTTCAGCCCCGCCATTGGGCATCATGGTCTCTTGGTCCCAACCCAAAATTCCAGCGGTGCTATTGAGCAAGTGCGCGTCTTGCACGGCTGCGAATAAAGCTGTCAACGCAATGTGTGTCGCTGTCGAGCTTGCGGATGCAATTGTCATTTCATTCTCCTTGAAGCAAATACATTTTTAAAAGAAAGAGCCCCGACCATTCGGGGCTCTTTGTGGATTTCAATACTGATCATGCACAAAAAATTACGGTGTAGCCGATGGCGCCGCAGTTGGCGGTGTCATTGGTGGAGCCGCTGGCGTGGTTGGCGCCAATGGTGCGGGCAAACTTCCCGCTGGTTTCATGCTGAGATCGGTTTCTAAATACTTGATCACATCGGCGCGATTCTGATCGGCTCGATTCTTGGCGTAATCCAAGGCGTTCCAACCACGGTTGTCCCTGGCTTGAATATCCACATTGGATTCCTTCAGTGCCTTCAGTTTTTCAACAGTTCCGCTCATGCTTGCAACCAACCAAGGCGTCATTCCTTGGCGATTCTTCACATCCAACTTGGAACCCGCCTTGATCAAGATCACAAGACTTTCATACTTGCCATTGCGCGCGGCGCGCATGACAGCGGTATCGCCAGTCAAATTGTCGGCAACATCCAAGTTGGCTTTGTTGTCGATCAAAATTTGAACGGAGCGCGGATCGCCAGTTCCAGCCGCCCACAACAATGGCGTGAGACCGTTCTTGTCTTGAATATCAACTTTGGAACCCGATGCGATCAACAATGAAACAGCCTCTGGAGTGCCAAGGCCGGCCGCCCACAACAATGGCGTTCCACCCAAGCGGTCCAAACTGTTCACATCCGATTTTGCGTCAATCAACAACTTCATGGATTCAACGCATTTTGGATCGCGATTCTCAGACGCAACACACAAAGGTGTTTTACCAGCGCGATCGCGATTGTTCACGTCGGCCTTTGCCGCGAGAAGAATTGGGATCACTTCAACTTTGTTTTCTTTAGCGGCCCAATGAAGCGCGCTGCGACCGCCGGCGCTTTCAGGAGCGTTCACGTCGATCTTTCCTTCGAGTTCCTTCTTCACTTTTTCAACATTGCCAGCACGAGACGCTGTAACTAAAGCGCTTGCAGATCGGTCCGTAGGATTTGCTCCTGGCGCTTGTGGTTGACCAGCCGTGCCCGCTGTTGGCGGACGACGAATTAACACGGAAAGCGAAGGGACTTTTGGGTGATCGGTGGAAAAAGTCAACTTGATTGTTCGACCTGTTTCATCCCAGGCTTTCCAATCAACATGAACGGAGTGTTCGGGCTTTGCATCTGGGCTTAAATCAGGAACGATTGGCGGCACGGCGCTTGTGATTTTAAATGGCGTTCCATCAAGGCTCTTGAACACAATCTGTCCCTCCGATGTCTGGCCCTCGGCTGGAGCCTCGAGCATGTCCGGGGTCATGGTGATGAACGCGGGCACTGTTCCCTGCACTGTCACCATCATCGGAGTGTGACCATCAATTTGGAATGTCACGCGCTTGCTCAGCGGAACGCCAGGCTTTGGTCCGGGCTTCAAAGTAATTTCAACCTCCGCAAATCCGCCAACAGGAATTGGATCTTTGGGCGCGCCCGCTGTGGTGCATCCACAACTTGTGACAGCTTTGGTGACCGTGACGGGCTTGTCGGAGATATTGATTAATTTCACTTTGCCGCTTTTGGCGGTGTCCACCATCATTTCACCAAGATCAAGAGTTTCAGGCTCGATCTTTAGAACTGGCTTGCTATCAAGTGGAGCAATCGTTGTAGCGCCTGGTGGAGTTTCACCAGAATTCAAAGGTGGTGGCACTTGCTGAACAGAAATTTTAGTTGGAGGTTCCTGCGCAGGAGTTTGATTTTTAATCGACTTAGGAGCCAGCGTGTTGGGGTCCAATGTTGATTTGGCTGCCATTGATTTTTCACCCGCTAGTGCTGGCGGCGCATTGGGATCTGGCGGCGCGGCCGAAAAAGCCAAGCACGGAATAACCAATGCGGCTGCGAGAAGTGTTGAAATACTTGAACGATTGAAAAATAATTTGCAAACCATGGTGAAGGATCTCCAAGAGATTTGATGCATCAAAGGCGAATAAATTATTGTACCCAACAACAGGACAGTTGTGAACGCTGATTGATTTAGCGGGTTCAGGGGAATTGTAAATTTCGGGTTACACTCTTTCACCTATGAGCAACACGCCAAGTGAAACAACTCCAGACGCTCCAATGGCGGAGCACTTAAATCGTCCCCATATTCGTAATTTTCAGCCATTAGGCATGGAAAAAGATGGCAAATCTTTTGTCATGCTCCGCGATCCGTCAATGCTCGCAGAACAACAGATGGCCGTGCTGCCGCAAGTGCTTCAGTTGATCTTGATGTTTCAAGGCCGTGAAACTCTGGATGAGATTGCGGCGAAGACCCAAGCTCCCCTGCACATTCTTCGCGATGTGGTGACACGTTTGGATGAAGTCGGTCTGATTTGGGGACCTCGATTTGAGGAACTTGAAAGAGTGGCCAAAGCAAAAATCACAGAGCATGGACATTTTCCAATAAGTTGCTCTGCGTCGCTTGGACAAGACGCGCAAACCTGCCACGAAGCCATGGACAAATGGCTGAGCGATATGGAGGATCCAGAAATTGAGGGAACTATTCTTGGTCTTGTCGCGCCACACTTGGATTATCAACGTGGCTGGCCGGGATATGCCGCGGCCTATCGCGCCTTGAAGAAAGATGAAAAACCAAACCGCGTGATTATTTTAGGAACAAATCATTTTGGAATTGGCGATGGTGTTGTGGTGAGCGAGTACGGATTTGCAACTCCAATTGGCAAAGCCAGCGCTGACAAATCCATGTTGGCGTTCCTTGAAAAAACACTTGGATCAAAGCGTATTTACGCGGATCAAATCGACCACCTTGGCGAGCACTCGGTGCAAATGCATATTCCGTGGATTCAACATTTTTACGGCGATGTGCCCATGCTTGCCGCGCTGATTCCAAATCCGCTGGTTCCGCTCGTTGCTGATGATGACGCCCGAGCCACCACCGAGCAATTTGTGGATGCGGTTCGCACCGCGCTTGCTGAACTTGGCGGACGCACATTGTTGATCGCCAGTAGTGACCTGAGCCATGTGGGTCAACAGTTTGGCGATCCCGGAACCATCAACGACGAGAGCGCGAATCAAGTCGAGAAAATTGATCGTGAGCGTTTGGCCGCGTATTGCAAAAAAGACATCGCCGGGTTTGAAGGACTGTTCATCAAGGATCAAAATAGAACGCGCTGGTGCAGCGTTGGCAATATGCTTGCGGCGCAAAATATTTTGCGACCAGCCAACGTGGACTTGATTGATTATCAACAAGTGCGCGATCCAAACGGAATGTCTATGGTCAGTTCGGCGGCGATCGCCTTTTCAGAATAAGCACGCCCGCGAATAAGTTTGGAATTTTAAAGAGCCCGCCGCAGCTATTCGCCGCAACGGGCTCCTCGTGGGGGCTCATTTAGGCAGCGGGTGAAGACCTGCTGCGATGCATCAATTCCTTCACCCTGTGAATCCCATTCCGCAGAGAGTCGCGGTGACGTTGCACTATTCTCGGATTTTTTCACATTTAATTTTGCGGTGTCAACTTCGACATGGCCATTTGCAAATCAGACCAGACTTGGGAGCGGGTTTCCTGCGTGTAATTGCGGAGTACATAGGCGGGATGGAACGTTGGCATCACGAAAATAGGCGCGACATTCACGTTTTTTGGCGGACTCCAAGCGGCCCATTTGCCACGCAACAGTGTGATGCCCTCATCCACAGCAAGAATAAGTTTGCTGGCTGGCCCACCAAATGACACGATCACTTTGGGTCGAATCACCAATAATTGTTCAAGCAAATAAGGTCCGCATTGATCAACTTCCAATTGAGTGGGCGGTCGATCATTTGGGGGACGACTTTTCAACACATAGGACATGAAAATACTTTCGCGGTTCAAGCCCATGGCGTTGAGCATTTCATTCAACTTGTCGCCAGATTTCCCAGCGAATGGCTGGGCGGACAATTGCTCATTTTCGCCGGGCGCCTCCGCGATTAAAAATAATTCAGCCATGGGATTACCTTGGCCAGCCACTATGTTGGATTTATTTTTTTGGCAGAAGGCACAAGTCGAATCATGGCGCGTTTGAATTTCAAGCAAAGCCTCGCGCCGCTCTTGCATTGATGTGGGCAATTCGCGCGAGAATCCCCATTGCATGGTCGATGAGCATGCGATTCCTTTGGCGTCTTGGGTTACAGCTCCATCCACAAGCGCACTTGGCGGCGCAACAGATGGCGCAACCAATACTGCATGCGCAGCCCGTGGGGTTTCAATCACATTGCTTGTAACAGGAATCACAGGCGTAAAAATATCTGCGGTGGATTGGCGCTCGACTTTGGGCGACATGTTCAAGCCCATAGATTGATCGGCAAGAGTGAGCGAACGAAGTTTGGAATTGAGGGAAGGACTCATGTTTGTGTGAATGTAAACCTAGCAGACCGAAGACAGGCAACTTGCGTGAAAGTAAACGGATCGTATTGGATCGCTTCGATGTTTCATGCGTGCGCCGCAGTGGCCAAAATCACCACGCCTACAACCGCGATGATTGCGCCCAGAATGGCGCGCGGCGTGGGCCATCTGCCCTCGATCCATTTAGAGAATGGCAAAATCATCACGGGGACGAGCGACATAAGCGTGGTGGCAATTCCCACGTCTAATTTTTGCAGCGCGAGCAGAGAGCACCATACGCCAAGAATTGGACCGGACAATGTTCCGATGACAATCGCGACGATAACGGGTTGATTGATCAAACGCCGCGTTGGTGCAAGCGCGATGATGGCTGGTTGCAAATTGCTTTGTAATTGGTTGCCTACATCCAAAGGCGTGGATGCGGCACTGATTGGTTTGGCTTGCCGCATGCGGCTGACCACAAGCGCGATGACAATGATTCCAACGGCGCCAGCGCTCATGCGCACAGTCTGCGCAGACATGGCATCCACATCGCCACGCAAGGCATTGCTGGCAAGAACCATTCCAATTCCCTGGCACGCCGCGGCGGCAGCGCCAAACAAAACGCCTTTGCGTTGTTGACTTGGATTGATCGCACTCGCCGCATGCGGAGATTCAGCCGCGACCCACAACACACCGACTAGCGTGATTGCCATTCCCAGAATCGCTTGCCACGACATTGATTGTCCAAAGACGATCCAAGATAAAATGGCCGCGGTTGCAGGCGCAAGCGTCATTAACAATGTCGTGGTGCGTGGCCCAACGATCACATATCCCGCGAAAAGAAATTGATCTCCAATGGCTAGACCAAGCAATCCACTGATCGCAAGAAACCAAGTTCGATTGGCGCCGATGCTCGGCCACGGATTGCCTTTGAAATACCACTGCAATCCAAGCAAGATGACGCACGCCAAAAGACTGCGCAACAAATTAAGTTGAGTGGCTCCAATCTTGCGACCCGCCGCGGCGAACGCCAGACTTGAAACAACCCACAACGCGCTCGTGGCAAGTCCGGCAAGTTCACCGGCATGTTGCATGTCCATGCGCGGATGCTAGTGCACTTGCGCGAGGGTGTGCTTAGGCCGGCTTGTTCTTGCTTGTCTTTCCAACCTTGGGCGACGGCGCATGCTCGCCACCCATTTTAAACATGGATTGCGTGCGAAGAACCATTCCGGTGTCGCTGCGCAAATGAAAGCCTTGGATGTGCACTTCGTTGCGATAGCGTTGCATGTCAATCAAAGACAAATTTTGACGACCCTTGGAGTCAGTCCAAATGCTGTGCAAAGAATTGGAGTCGCGAATGTGCGCCAACATTTCGCGGTGCGTGCCGCTGTACAGATGCTCCGAGAGAGTTTCGGTTTGAATGGTGGTCATGTAGGTCAAACTGTCGCTCATGACCTCGGTGTGGTCGCGCTCACCGGCGCAAGGAAGATTGGCCAAGAGACCACGATCAGGCAGATTGCCTCCACCCTCCACCACTACTTCACACACGCACATATTTGCAAATTGAAAGCGTCCAGCGTGCCCGCCCTTGAAGATCCAACCTTCAAATTCATAATCTGGATGCACGATGCGGCGGCGGCCTTCGATGCCAAAGAATTCCGGATGTACGGCTTTTCGATACACCAACATCACATAGGACTGCAGCCCATTGGTCTTGTTGTTGGGGTTTTCGGGGATTTCACGTTTCAGCGAGTTCTTTTGCATAGGTTTGAGATTGTCGCAGATTCGATCTTCAAATTCAAGACTTTTCTTTTATTTTTCCGAATGGCGATTCATTGGCTTTCAAAATTCTCATATCGGACAATAAAAATGACACGGCGGGTCCGAAGACCCGCCGTCGCTGAAATTTGGAAATAAGCCGGATTTTGTTCCAGCTTTCGCTGGTAGTGATCATTTCTCTCTGGACCAGCGTTGCCGTTGGCCTCGAAGCACGCGACCCGTCCTGCCCGCGAACAACGGGAGTTGGTTTCCCAACAAGGACTGCTTGCGCTTGCACGCGGTGGGGTTTTCCATGCCTTGTTTGTCACCAAACAAGCGGTGCGCTCTTACCGCACCTTTTCACCCTTACCACGCACTCCCGAGGGAGCCGTTCGGCGGTTTCTTCTCTGTGGCACTATCCCTAATCATCAGCTTGATCGATGGCCGTTCGCCATCACCGTGTTCTTCCGTGTCCGGACTTTCCTCGCCTGAAGGCGCACACACATCAAGGGCGATCACCTATCCAAAATCATGCGACGCTTGAAGTGCTCGTCGCGCGAATAAACGCGAACAACAAGCACATTCAAGCGTCAATTACGGGAAATTAAGCGGAAATACCTGTCACACGAACAAGCAATAAACCTTGGCGATGGCCAAGTGTGCGGCGGTAGCCCTTGCGACGTGAATACTTTCCAATGACAAGTTTCTCGCCAAGGAATTTTTCAATCAGTTCAGCTTCCACTTTCGCGGATGCAAGGTATGGCACGCCAATCTTTGCTGGCTTGCCGTCGGTTCCGCCAAGGGCAAGAACCTTATCGAAGATGATTGTCTTCTGGCCTTCTTCAAGAGGACGAAGATCGATTTCGATTTCATCACCTTGGCGAACAAGAATTTGAGTTCCACTATCTTCAAAAATTGCGTACATGAGAATCTCCTAATGGTGAATGTGACGAGCCAAATAGTGTAACAGGTATTTCAGTTTTTTGCGATGGCTGATTCGGCACAATCCGCGCTTGGATCTCATCGGTAAATCGAACGCCAATGCGGCGATTGAAGTTCATTTTAGGCGGGCATTCACATGGTCAATTGAAAGACCCAATTGAAAGACCTCATTTAAAAACCTAATTTAAAAACCGAGGTTTCTGGCTGAGTTGCCCGCAAAGTGGCTTTCATGCGCCGCCCCGCTTCCTGAATTGTTTCCAAGTCCTTGCAAAAAGCGAAGCGAATCATGCTTGTGCTCTCCTCTAAACCTTGGGTCGAAGCGGGAGCATAAAACGCGTTGCACGGAATGGCCGCAACTCCAACGGTCTTGACCATGTGTTCGCAGAAGGCCTCGTCGGGGGCAAGAGCGCCGGGCTCCATGTAGAAAGGTTCATGCTTGGCCAACACAAAGTAGGAACCTTCTGGAATGAACGGATTGAAGCCCGCATCACGCAGCATGGCCAACATGGCGTCGCGACGAACCGCGTAGTCGCTGCGCAATTGCATGAAATAATTTTCCGGCGCGTTCAGCGCATCCACCGCGGCGCGCTGCAGCGGCGTGGCCGTGCTAAATGTGAGAAATTGATGCGCGCTACGGATGGCCTGGGTGAACTGCGGCGGCGCGATGGCCCATCCAACTTTCCAGCCAGTGAGTGAAAAGGTTTTTCCCAAACTTGAAATCACAATTGTGCGCTCGCGCATTCCAGGCAACGTGGAAATGGATTTATGTTTGCGCTCGAAATAAATATGTTCGTACACCTCGTCGCTCACAACCAAGCAATCATGAGCGATTGCGATTTGCGCGATCTGCGCAAGTTCCTGGTCGTTCAACACGCGTCCAGAAGGATTGTGCGGCGAGTTGATCAAGATCAAACGCGTTTTAGGAGTCACAGCGGCGCGCAACTGCTCCACGGGAAATGCGAAGTCCGGCGACTGCATCCTGACGCAACGCATGACTGCGCCAGCCATGGACGCCGCCGCGATGTAACTGTCGTAGAACGGCTCGACCAAAATCACTTCTTCGCCTGGCTCCACAAGACCAAGCATGACCGCGGCGAGGGCCTCCGTTGCGCCACTGGTGACGGTGATTTCCGTTTCTGGATTCACTTCCATCGCTGAATCTTTGTGAAAGCGAGCGGCGATGGCTTTGTTCAATTCAGGCAGGCCAAAGGAACGCGCGTACTGTCCAAAACCAGCGTCAATGGCGGCTTTCCCAGCGGTTTTTACAAACTCGGGTCCGTCAAAATTAGGAAACCCCTGCCCCAAATTCACGGCCTTGTGTGCCGCCGCCAAACGGCTCATGCGCGTGAACACGCTCTCGCCAAAGTTTGCCAAACGACTTGCGGTGGGTGAATTCTCTCGCAGCATGTGGAGATAGTATCGATGCTTGGCCAAAGAAGAATGTTTGCCAAGAGATCCATGTCAAGCAACCACCACAAACCAAAGCAACCGCAGCCCGCGAGGCCCGAGCGACTTTTGCCCAAGGCGAACGCGAAAATACGCGTGAACATTTTGTATGACGATGGCCATGTATTGGCGCTGGACAAACCAATTGGCTTGCCCACGCAACCTGGACGCGGTCACATTGCTGACACGCTTGTGAACGCCGCATTCGCCACCCACGGCGAGGCGCTGTGCAAACTTGGCGCCGATCGCGATTGGGGATTGCTGCATCGACTTGACATGGATGTTGGAGGCGTGGTGTTGATGGGTTTGACCGAAATTGGTTACGACAACGTGCGCGCGCAGTTTGAGGATCGCACCATCGCAAAAAAATATCTGGCCATTGCGCACAACGCGCCGCCCGCGGATACGGGCCGCTGCACGCGCGCGCTGACAGAGGTGATTCGCGGCGACATGAAAGTGAGCGTGAATTTGCCGCGAGGCGGCGAGGATGCGCAAACGCGCTGGAAAGTGTTGAGCAAATCAAAGACCCATTGCCTGCTGGAAGTGGAGCCGCTCACGGGACGCCTTCACCAAATCCGCGCGCATTTGGCAATGGTGGGTTGTCCGATTGTTGGTGAACGCGTGTACCGACCCGACCTGCCTCCGAACACGTCGCGCGCTCCTGCGGGACGCGCCATGGACCCCCTGCTGCTGCAAGCGTGGGAAATTGAATTTCGTTGCGTGGCCGGCACGATGCAGCGCGTTCGCAGCAAGTTGGGAATTGACATGCTGCAATTCGCAACTCAACAACGCTGGCAGATTCCTGTTTGAAAAAAATTCCAATGCCACGCTACTCTTTCAAGCGCATGCGCAAACTATTGATGGTGACCATGATTTGCCTAGGCTCAAGTTGCAGCAACATTGAGAAGGCCACGCCACAACCAAAATCATCTTTCGCGCAGCGTCCGCCAGTGGAAATGGATGTGGATCCAATCATGCGCGGCACCATCGCTGGCGAGGCCGTGCTGCTTGGATTCAACGACACGGTTGTGCGCGGCTACGGATTGGTGGTTGGACTCAAGGGCACGGGCAGCCGCGCAATGCCTGTTGAAATTCGCGCTTTGCTGCTGCGTGAAATGGGCCGGCGAAAGATGTCCGATCCACTTCAAAATCTTGGCGGCTCACCTTCGCGGCTGCTTGATACCGACGATGTTGCGGCCGTGATTGTGGAAGGAATTATTCCGCCTGGCGCCGTGGGCGGATCCAAATTTGACGTGCGCGTGTATTCAGCGCCTGGCACATCAACAACAAGCTTGGAAGGTGGACGGCTTTGGACAACTGAATTGCGCTCAGGAGTGTTGATGAGTGGATCGCAGCAATCTTTCGCAATCGCGGAAGCCGGCGGACCTGTCTTCATCAATCCATTTTCAACGGCGGTCGCGGTTGGCGCCGACGCGGTTGATCGTTTAAGTGGACGAATACTTGATGGAGGAACCGTGCTCAAGGATCGCTCCTTGAAGTTGCGCTTGGCCACGCCAAGCCACAACCGAACCCGCACTATTCAGGCCGCGATCAATGGATTATTTCCACGCGAAGTTGGTCAACGCAATGACACCGCCATGGGAAAAAGTGACGAGATGATTGATCTCACGGTGCCGCCAAGTTTCAAGGATCGAACTGGCGACTTTGCGCAGTTGATCCGACATTCGCCGGTGGACATTGGCGCCGCGGAACAAACCGCGAACAATATTCGAAGAAGTTTGTTGGCCAATCCCGGAGCGGCGGAGGCTGCCGCATGGCGTTGGCAAGCGCTGGGGAAAAAATGCATTCCAGTGATTCAAGAGCTGTACACAAATCCTGAGGAGCAACCGCGAATGGCCGCGCTTGAGGCTGGCGCCAAACTGAATGATCCGCTGGTGGTTCCGGCGCTTTTGGAAATGGCGAAGTCGGGTCCAAATGAAAATCGACAGGCAGCCATCCGACTTCTTTCAAAGATGGATTCCAATCCAAATATTGATTTGGGTGTTCGCAATTTTCTTGATGATCGCGACATGGATATTCGTTTCACAGCGTATGAATGTTTGCGGCGCAGACGCGACTCCTCCGTGCGTGTATTTCCTCTCAACGGCCGCTTTAAATTGGAACTTGTGGACGCCAAGAAGCCGCTGATTTACCTCACGCAAACTGGCGATCCGCGCATTGTGATTTTTGGCGATAGCTCCGAATTGCTTCTGCCCCTGACGGCCAACATGTGGAACGGTCGCTTGCTTATGCGCGGCGAATCCGCCGACACCAACGTGCAAATTTACTATCGCACCGACGCAAACACCAACCCGACCATTGACAATGTTCCGGCGAAACTGTCTGCAATAGTTGGGTTTATGGCGCGGCCCGCCGGCCCCCGAGGCGTGGACGCTGGAATTGGCTTGAGCTACAGCGAAACCATCAACGCGTTGCATACATTGTGGAATTCTGGATACATCGCCGGCGACTTCAAGGGCGAGCAAGATCGGTTGCTCGCGGCGATCTTGAAAGAGGAGAAGCGCGCCACTCCTGTGGATCGACCGGAGTTTCCATCCGAGGCGGAAATCGTTAATCCTTTGACAACTCGAACACCGGATTCTCCAGCAAAAGACCTTGATAACAAACCAAAAATAATCGATACTGTGCCCCGCTGAGTGAAGGTGTTTCACTCGTGTTTTCAAGGCGTCCAGGAGGGACGCGCCACATCTGACAGGAGGTCCCATGCGTCTAGCTCGACTTGTATTAAGTGGCTTTAAAAGTTTCGCCGACACAACTGAATTCCGTTTTGATTCTCCGCTCACTGGAGTTGTGGGACCAAATGGTTGCGGCAAGAGCAATGTTGTTGACGCCGTGAAATGGGTTCTTGGCGAACGCAGCGCCAAAAGTTTGCGCGGCGGCGCGATGATGGACGTGATCTTCGCGGGCAGCGCCTCGCGCAAGCCAGCGGGAATGGCCAGCGTTATTTTGGTATTTGAAAATCCAAAGATGGCGGAATTTTTGCAGCGATCAGAAGCATCGCCTGAACTTGTTGAAGCCGAGGAATTTGGCGACGAGCCCGTGGACGGCGAAGTGATTCGTCGCGAGGCGGTGCGCGACCGCGTGTTGCCCGTGGACAGCGATGAGGTGCAAGTGGAACGCAGGCTTTGGGCCGATGGACGCAGCGAATATCTGGTGAACTCCAAGAAGGTTCGATTGCGCGACATCCGTGAATTGTTTCTTGACACCGGCATTGGCAACGATGCCTATTGCATCATTGAACAAGGCAAAGTTGACGCCATGCTGCGCGCGCAACCCGTTGAGCGGCGAACTATTTTGGAGGAAGCCGCGGGCGTTGCGCGTTTTCGTTCGCGCAAGCATGAGGCCGCGCGCAAGTTGGATTTGGCGGAGCGTCATCTTGTGGCCGTGCGCGAGCAATTGATTGGAGTTGAAAGGCGGTTGCGCATTGTGCGCGGACAAGCAGAGAAGGCGAAAAAATATCAACTGCTTGAGGAGCGCAGGCGAAGTTTGCGCCGGTCGGTTGCGTTTGAGCAATACCACGAATTGCGCGAGCAACTTGTTGGTTTAACCAATCAAGTGACTTCGCTTGAGGAGCGCCGCCGACAAGTCACGGCGCAATTGGAAAGCACCGAGCAAATGCGCATGGACGCCGATGGCGACCGCGCCCAGAAATTGGATCGACGCCACGCGCTTGAGCAAACCCAACTTGAGGCCGTTGGCGTGGAGCGTCAATGCCAACAGCGTCTGGAATTTTTAGAACGCGCGCGCTCGGAAAATCTGGCCGCCGCTGAATCAGAGGCGCAACGAATTGCGGTGATCAAGAGCAAATTAGCTGAGCTATCCGCAAGCCTGGAGGACGCGCAAGCTTTAACCGCCGCTGCCGAGGCGCAAGTGACCGAGTCTGAACAAGCCGCCGCAAGCGCTTCTCGTGAACGCGCCGTGGCTTCGGAACGCCTGAGCGAATCCGAGCAAGAAATTCGACGCCGCAGCGACACCGCATCCGGCGTGGAACGTGAACGCGCCCGCGCCGCTGGCCGATTGGCGGCCATGGATGAACGTGTTCCATTGCTCAACGATGAAGTCATTCGCCTGACGGCGCGCGTGGAAAGTTTGCGCCAAGAATTGTTGACGCTTGAAACACAACGCGAGCAAGAATTGGATTCACGCAAAGTTGCGGAGCTTGAAATCGAGCGGCTGCATACGCAACTGCAAACGGAGGCCAGCGCGGTTGAAGCCGTGGGCGATCGCCAAGCCGAGGCCATCGCGCGCCTTTCGTCGCGGCGCGAGGAGCGTTCGAGCCTTGAAAGTAGATTGCGCTTGCTGGATGAGATGGCCTCGATGGGCGAGGGTCTTGACGAGGCCGTAAAACGCATTCTTGCCCAGCGCCAGAATTACACATGGTTCGCGGGAATGCTTGGCGACTTGATTGAAACCGACAGCGAGCACGCGCCATTTATTGAGTCCGCGCTTGGCGAAGATTTGCAAATGCTTTTGGTGGCAACCCACGCCGATCTAGAGACGGCGGTTGATTCCATCCGCGGTCAAGAAGGTCGCGTGCGTATTGGCGCCATTGACTTGGTGAATTCCCCCACCCATTCCCGCCCGCAATTGCCTGGCGTGGAACCTTTGGAGAACGCTGTGCGCTGCGGCGGTGAGTTGCAACCATTGCTGCATTCATTGTTGGGCGACACGTTTGTTGTGGATTCAATCGCAATGGCTTTGCGATTGGCCGCCGGCGATTTCCGCGGCGCCACATTGGTGAGTCGCTGCGGAGCCATGCTGGATCATCGCGGTCAAATTCACATGACCGGTGCGCGTGCGTTGCGCTCTGGCGTGTTGGCCCGCCGCGTGGAGCGTGGCGAACTTGAGGCCGCGATTGGCGCAATTTCAATTGAAATTTCCATGGCCGAGGGCGACCTTTCTGGCCTCACTGAGGAATCCAAAATCGCCGCCGCGCGGCATCGTGAAGCCGACGAGAGCATGAAGTTGTCCATGCGTAAACGACTTGACGCCCAGTATCAAGCCGATCGCTTGGAGCAACTCGCATCGCGCGTGCGTCACGATCGTGATCGCACCGAATTGGAACGACACGAAGCCGATCGTCGCCTGCGTGAAATTGACACCGAGCGCAGCGATGGCGCCGCCAAGGTTGCAAGCTTGGATCGACTGTTGTCGGATGAGAGAACCGCAATCGCCGTTGCGACCGAAGCCGCGTCTGGCATCCGCCACTCGCTTGAGACGGCCAACGAGGCCTTCTCCAGCGCGCGCACGCGCGTGGGCGAATCGGGCGCCCTGCTTCAAGGTCGCCAACGTGAACGCAGACTGCTTGAGAATGCATTTGACGAGGCGAAATTGCAGGACGCCGATCTTCAATCCGAGTCAGAGCGTCGCGCCGAAAGATCCGAGGATCTGGCCCGTCAGCAAGCCGAGGCCGAGGCCGAGAAATCCGCCGCGGCGAATCGTCAACAAACTGCGGCGGCGCAAGTGGGCGTTGTGGCTGAGCAACTTGAGCAAGCCGTGCAACTGGCGGAGCAACTTTCAGAGGCGCTACGCATTGTCAGGGACGAAGCCAGCCGCGTGGAGCGCGATCATTCCGAAGTGGAAATGAGCCGCCGTGAAGCCGAGGTTCGCCGCGAATCAATCGAGGAAAATTCACTCGCCGAACTTACGATTGATTTGTCCGCGGGTTACATCGACTACATGACCGAGCGCGCAACGCCGGAATTCATGACGCCCGACCGAGAAGCCGCCAGCCGCGAAGCCGAACAACTGCGCGTGGAAATCAAGGGCCTTGGCAATGTCAACATGGAGGCCATCGACGAACTCTCGCAACTTGAGGGCAAGAACGAGGAGTTGGCCAAGCAAGTTGGCGACATTGATCTAGCGCGCGCCGGCTTGAACGAGTTGGTGGTGAAATTGGACGATGTCAGTCGCCGCAAGTTCAAGGAAACTTTCGAGGCCGTTCGCGAACGCTTCGCCGGCAATGACGGAATGTTCCGTCGACTCTTTGGCGGCGGCAGCGCGGACTTGTATTTGATTCCAATGGAGAATGGCGAAATTGATTGGCTTGAAAGCGGCGTGGAAATTCGCGCCAAGCCACCGGGCAAAGAGCCCCGCGTGATCAGTCAACTTTCTGGCGGCGAAAAAACCATGACCGCCGTGGCGTTGCTCATGGCGATTTTCCGCAGCCGTCCAAGTCCGTTTTGCATTCTGGACGAAGTTGATGCCGCCCTTGACGAGGCCAATGTGGAGCGATTCACCAAGGCGCTGCCACCATTCTTGGACCGAAGCCACTTCATCATTATCACCCACCATAAACGCACAATGCAGGCTTGCCATGAACTGCACGGCGTCACCATGGCGGAGCGCGGCGTGAGCCGGCGCGTGACCGTGAAGGTGGATCAGGTGGGCGAGGATGGTAAAATTGCCGCTTCCGCCACGGAAACTCCAGTGGCTTAAAATTTGTAGGCAAATGTAAAAATATTCCACTTTGGATTTGAAGTGGACAAAGCACAAAGTATGGTTGCAATGCCGCCTGATGGGCGGAGCGCTCGGTGGGTCTCCGAGTTGCGCACTGAGCCCTTGTGGGGGTTGCAGTGTGATTCGCTCCGAATATCAGGCGGCGTTGTTTTTTATAAAGCCAACATCAATTTCGCGCTTGAGATTTCTCACGCGGGCAGACGCTTGATCACCGCGTCGGCGAATTGTTCGGTGGATAATTTTCCGCCAATGTCGCCAGTTTTTTCGCCATCTTGCAACGCGCGATCGTAGGCGGAACGAATGTGATCGCCAATGATTTTGAGCTTAGGAAGATCGCGCGTCACAGCTAAATGATTCAACATCATCACTCCGCTCATCAACAAACTCAGTGGATTCGCGATGCCCTTGCCAGCGATGTCGGGGGCAGATCCGTGCACCGCCTCAAAGACGGCGTACTCATCACCAAAGTTTGCGCCAGGCGCCACGCCCAAGCCGCCGATCAAACCCGCGGCAAGATCGCTGACAATATCGCCATATAAATTTTCCATCAAAATCACGTCAAAGCGCGTCGGGTCCTGCACCAAGCGCATGCACGCGGCGTCGATGATCAATTCCTCGTAGTGGATCTTGCCAAGCCATTTCTGCGAAACTTCTTTGGCGCATCGAATGAACAAGCCATCGCTCATCTTCATGATGTTGGCCTTGTGGAACACTGAAATCTTCTTGCGACCGCGGTCGTTGGCATATCGAAAGGCGAACTCCGCGATGCGGCGGCTTGCAAGTTCGGTGGCAACTTTCAAACTTGTGACAACGCCGGGCGTGATTTCATTCTCAATGCCCGCGTACAAGCCCTCTGTATTTTCTCGAACCACCACAAGATCCACATTTTCAAAGCGCGTGGGCACCCCGGCCAAACTGCGGATGGGGCGAACCGCTCCATACAAACCAAGCGTCTTGCGCAACGCAACATTCACGCTGGAAAAACCCGTGCCCACCGGCGTGGTGCATGGACCTTTCAAGGCCACGCGATGCTCTCGGATGGCGGCAAGCGTGGATTCGGGCAAAGTGCTTTTGGAACCACCCTGCACCGCGGCAAGTCCGGCGTCATGGCGCAGCCATTGGATGTCCACCTTGGCGGCGGCGAAAATGCGGCATACCGCCGCGGAAACTTCGGGTCCAATGCCATCACCAGGAATAAGAACTGCTTGAATTGTCATAATTTTTTTCAGCGTGAGATTGTGCGAGGGAATCAGGATAGCATCCATCAGCGACTTGCTACATGAGTGAGCCAATCCTTATCGATGTCTTGATTGTTGGCGGCGGTGCCGCGGGGCTTTTTGCGCTTCATGCTTTGCGCGGCGCGGGCGCTTCTGTGCTTCTAGTAGAGAACAACTCCTTGGGGTTTGGCCAGACCACTTCAAGCCAAGGCATTTTGCACGCGGGTGTGAAATATTCCCTGGGCGGCCTGGCAGGTGACGACGCAAAAGAGGCCGCGGATGCCGCGCATCAATGGATTCAATTGTTGGATGGAGCGAATGCGGACTTGCGCAACGTTCGGGTGCTCACGCGCCAATGTTATTTGTGGAGGACATCAACCTTGCGTGGCGCGGCGGGAATGTTGGGCGCCAAACTTGCGCTTAAGACCAAGCCAAAAGCTATTGCAAGCATCGATCGACCGAGCTGGCTTGATGGCGTTGGCGGCGAGGTGTTGACATTGGGTGAAACCGTGATCGATCCGCGCTCCCTGCTACGCGAACTTTCCACTCCGCATGCGCATGCGATGCTCAAAGGCAATGTCACAAGCATCACGCCGCGGACAAGCGATGTGGAGGTTGAGATTGAAAGTTCCAGGCGCGTGCGTGTTCGCGCGCGCCATGTGATCTTGACCGCGGGAATTGGCAATCAAGACATGGTGGGATTGTCCCACACGCCCAACGTGTCCATGCAACAGCGGCCACTTCGACAAGCCATGATTCGTGGAGCATTGCCGCTGGTGTTTGGTCATTGCATTGATGGCGCCAAAACAAGAATCACGGTGACCAGCGATGTATTCGCCGCGCCAGAAGATGTGAAAAATGCTGGTCACGCAAGCGCGGCCAACGATGTGGTGTGGCATGTCGGCGGCCAAATCGCCGAGGACGGGCCACGCATGGGCGACAAGGAATTTCTGGAGTACGCCACGGGCGAAATATGCCGCTGCATTCCCGGCGTTTCATTGAAAGAGTGTGGCTTTGCAAGTTACGACGTCACGCGCGCCGAGCCACGCACTGGCGATGGAAAGCGACCCCCCACGGGATTCTGCCGCACGCAGGATCGAATCACCACGATTTGGCCGGTGAAACTTGTGTTGGCGCCCAAGATCGCCGCGCAACTTGTGAAAGACATGGAGCCATCCACACACCCTCAAATCACATTGCCAATGGATCTGCCGCGACCAGAATTGGCGCCGCGCCCATGGGAAACAGCGCGTTGGAGCGCCCTTGTATGAGTGACCACAATTCTGAGGCGAATACTTTCAATAACACGCCCGCGCCAAGCGCGTTGAATATTCCCACGCGCATGGCGTCTCGAATGCATCGGGCCGTGCCGGTGATTGGCTGGGGCGCGTTCAAGATTGGCCGCAATCAAGGCGCGAAATATCCAAACGCGTTTGATATTCCAAGCGAGACGGACGCGATTGCCTTGGTGCGTGAACTGATCAATGACGGAGTGCGATTCATAGATACGGCACCAGCGTATGGACTGAGCGAAGAACGCTTGGGAAAGGTGTTCGCAAGCTTGCCATCTGAATTGAGATCCGAGTTGTTCATCAGCACAAAAGTTGGCGAGATATTTGTGGACGGAGTTTCCAGCTTTGATTTTTCACGGGCCGCGGCAACCGCCAGCGTGGAGCGAAGTTTGGCAAAACTCAATTGCGCCTTTGTTGACGCTGTGTTTGTGCACTCCAACGGAAGCGACAAGGACATCATTCAAGACAGCGGTTGCGTTGAAGCTCTTGGAGATTTAAAAAATAAATCGATCATTGGAAGCGTTGGCTTCTCGTCAAAAACTATTTTGGGCGGCGAAATCGCTTTGAAACATCCGATGATCGACGCGGTGATGTTGGAGATACATCCTGACGCCACGGACATGTTGACATTGCTGCCGTTGGCGCATGAACTAGGCAAGGCTGTGTTTGTGAAAAAACCTCTTGCCAGCGGCACGCTGGATCCAAAAATTGCATTGCCTTGGTTGTTGGCGCACAAACACATCACAAGCATTGTGATTGGCGGACTGAATCCGCGGCGCCTGCGTGATAATTTTATGATGGCTTCGCTGGCGAAGTGACTGGCGTTGTGCTTGGCGAATTGCTTGGCAAAGTGCTTGGCGTGGTGTTTGGTTTAGTGATTGGAGCCGTTGTGGATGGCGTTGACATTGGAACACTTGCGCCACTCGTTCCATTGGTTGAACTAGGCTTGCTCGTGGAGGCGGGGATTGCAATTGGCTTTGCTTCCAACGTGGACTTTGTATTTGTCGGTGTCGCGGTCTTCGCGCCAGCCTGTGGCTTTGCAGGAATAGTTAATTTTGTTCCCACCACAAGATCCGCGGGATCTGCGCCTATGACTTTCTTGTTGGCTTCATAAATTAAATTCCAGTGCTTGGAATCACCGTAAACCTTGTTGGAAATTTGCGAGAGTGTGTCGCCCGAAACAACTTCATAATCCTGCGCGGCCCCCGCCACCGTTGCCCCGCTTGTGGCTGGCGCGGTAGTTGTTTTTACAATCACAGCGTCCTTGGCTGGAATGTTCAGTTTGGCGCCTATCTTTAAAGTGCTTGGGCTCAAACCAGGATTCGCCTTGACGATATTTTCCCACCCTTGCGAAGTGCCCCAATATTGCTTGGCGATGGAGCTTAATGTGTCTCCCGCAGCAACAACATGAACGGTGGCCGCTGGGGTTGCAGTCGCGGAAGTTTTTCCCGAGGCGGAGTTTGTGGAAGACGAACTTGGAACAACGCTCGGAGATGTGGCTGGAGTAGCGGATGGCGTTGGAGTTTGAAATTTTCCAGCCGTGCTGGAAGTTGCTCCAACATCGACGCCGCTGGATGGAACTGGCGCGATGGTGGCGGGGCTTGGCGCAGTGCCGACAGATTTGGTCGCCGAGGACGAGGACGGTGCACCGCCTTTGAAGGTTGATGAAACTGTGGTTGGTGCAGTTGCGCTTGAAGCTTGTCCTGCAACAGCGGTGCCCACAACCACGCCCGAAGCCGTGGCTGGAGTGAATCCTGGCAAATTGCTCGGGAGCGGCTGCATGGGCGCGTTGTCTGGAACGAAACCCGCTGGAATGTTGGATGGTGTTGACGATGGAACCGCGGTGGCTGGCGCAAAACTTGGAGCGCTTGGCGCTGAAGATGAACTCACAGAAATAGGCGCCGAGGAAGCCAAACCGAGTTGAACTTTTACATCCTCAAGCGGCTTGCCTTCGTCGGCAGCAACTTTCGGACCAGTTTGCTTGCGCACATCCAACTTTTCCAAGGCTGGTTTGGTGGGCGCAAACCATGCGTAATACAAACCGGCGGCTGCGAAGGCGAGAACGATGACGGCGAGCAATGCGCGGAGAGGTTTGTTCATTGTGGTCCTTATTTTTGTGAGGCCTGGAAATTTGTTTTACGCGGGCAAAGCTTTCGCGTTGGCGCGTGAATCGGACTCCGACATTTCTTGAGCTGTGGGATCTTCATTTTTGCGATAGATAATTGTGCCCGCAATCGCAATGCTGGAGAACGTTCCCGCAATTAAACCCACCAAGAAGGTTACGGCGAACGGACGAATGCCGGTGCCTCCAAGTGAATACAAAATAATTGCCGTTGCGATGGTGCTTCCACCCGTTAAAAGAGTTCGACTAAATGTCTGATTGATGCTGAGATTGACAACCTCGCGAGTGACATACGTTGCCTTGCCGCGATTTTCTCGGATGCGATCCAAGATGACCACGGTGTCGTTGAGTGAGTATCCAACGATGGTCAACAAGCCGGCCACAACGTTGAGATCGATTCGGAAATCGCTCATGAGTATGGAGGCGCCAAAGGTGGTATCACCCAACGTGCGACTGATGGCCAGGAAGCCAAGACACACCGCCAAATTGAACAGCACCGCCAAGACCGTGGCGAATGAGAATCGCAAAGAACCAAATCGCACCCAGATGTAGCCAAGCATGAGGAACAAACTCATGACCACTGCGACAGTGGCGTTGGCCACCAAGGTGCGCGCCACTGCGGGACTGAAACTGCTGACTTGATCAAGCGTTGTGCCTTGTGAGACAGCGGCCGAAACCAATTTCCATTCCTTGGCCGCCAAGTTGCTATCCCACGCGTCGATGGAACCCTTGAGTGAATTGATTTGTGGATCGGACACCAACACCGCCACGCTGGTTTGACCTTGGTCAGGTTGCGCGGAATCTGCTGGCGTGAGTCCAACCACAAGCGTGTCGCGGCCGGCTATCTCGGAGAAATCAGGTTGATTGCGAAGACGCGCAATGCGCTGTTGCAAATCCGCGGTGGTGATGGGTGGATTGATGTTGTCGATCACCACAGCCACGCCACCCCTGTAGGAGCCAACGGAACTTTGTGAACCAGACCGAGAGATGTTGTCGCCCAGCTTGTCTTTTTCCAGCGGATATGTGTGGCTGGTATGTGAGGTGTCGCCCACGCCTGTGAATGTGGATGGAAGACGCGCGTCCAAATCGCTGGCCAACACCCCCACCACGGCGTTGGTGACCGCGGAGGTGATTTTACTTTCATCATCGATGGAAGTTGGATTGCCAACCTTGATTTGGAATGAACTGGCGCGGAAATCCTTTGTTTGCTCGCCCACGGAGAGCACGTTGGCGCTTCCCAATTGGAGAAGAATTGGATCGCTGGCATTGGCATCGCCGAAGGCGCGGATTTTATTTTCAACATCAACGCGTGAAAGAAGCAAGCGACCAGTGGCGTCGGCATCTTCGCCATTTTTGGCCTGTCGAGTGGTCATTGTCATTGACACGCCACCACGGAACTCGGTTTCAAAAATATCACCACCGCGGATCATGACCATGATCACGCCAAGAAGCGCCACAACAAGTGAGCCACCTAAAAGCATGGGACGCAATGTGATCCAATCAATATTTGGCTTGAGCGCGCGGGCGACGGCTGGAAATTGAACCGGAAGCATGGGCAATGTGCGCTGACCCATCCAACCAGACCACACCGCCAACAACACGCGCGTGATCCACAAACCAGAGATGAACGTGGCGAACACGCCGATGGCCATGGTGACGCCGAATCCCTTGACTTCTGTTCCCGCGAACAAGATCAACACAAGACACACGATCAAGTTGGTGATGTTTCCGTCAAAGATGGCGGAGAAGGCGCGCGCGAAACCCAAACGGATCGCGTTGCGCAGACTCTCACGATTGTCCATCATTTCCTCGCGGATGCGCTCATAAATAAGCACGTTGGCGTCCACGGCCATGGCCACGCTCAGGGAAATTCCCGCGAGACCTGGCAAGGTGAATGTGGCATCCATGAATGCCATCACGCCAAAGATAATGGCGGCGTTGACAATCAGCGACAAGTTGGCGATGAAGCCAGCCACAAAGTAATACAGCAACATGGCCGCGGCGGTCACGCCAATGGAAAGCATGACGGCTGCCAAGCCGCGCTCAAGATTGTCCGCGCCAATGGATGGACCAAGCACATTCATGCTCACGGGCTCCGAACTCAGTTGCCCTTCAAGCGCGCCGGAGGAGAGAACACGGATGAGATATTTAATTTCATCCTCATCAAAACTGCCGGTGATTTGACCGTTGCCACCAATGCGGCTTTGCAAAGTTGGTGCGGTGTAGACCTGGCCATCAAGCACAATGGCCATGGCGCGGCCAATGTTTGGGCCAGTGAGTCGACCCATTTCTTGTCCGCCCGTTGTGTCCAGCCGAAACGCGATGCTGGTTCGACCAAGTTCGTCGATACTGCGCGAGGCGCTCTCCAAGCTCCATGAATGACCGGAGCCGGAGTGGGTTAGAATTTTTTCCGCCGATGTGGCGAGCAATACATAGGGCTTTCCGTCGTAGCTGGCGCCGATCAAATCGCGGCCGGCGAAAAATGAAGCTGGGTCACTTAACAAGGCGTCGATTTGCGCAGGAGTATCGCCCCACTGCTTGGGATCATTGATTGGAAACCAAGCGGCAAGCGCGCTGGTGGAGCCAATGGGGCCCCGCTCGGCCAATTCCTTGCGCATTTGTTCAGGGTTCACGCCTTCTGGCATGCGATTGCTCATGGCAATTCTAAAATCAAGAACGCCCGCGCCGCGGAACAAGCGCTTTAAATCCTCGGGATCATCAAGACTGGTTCGTATGGCGTCATACTCGGCGAACGCCAGCAGCGTGGCGTCAATATCCTTGGCAGATCCAGCGAACTCATTGCGGATGGCTTGCAACCCGCGCTCGCGATCACTTGAACCCATGCGCGGAGTTCCGTTGGCGTCCATTTCAATCTCACCGGATCCGTTGCGAATTGGCCGTGGAGAATTATCCAACGCCAACACACGAAGCAAGCGAGATTCAGAGATGCCCTTGCCTGCAATTCCAACCATTTTGGATTCCAAAGACAAATCAGCTTTTGCAAGCGCGTTCTCAGCGGCGGACACATCTCCGCCACTTTGAGTTGCTTCTTGCAAAGCAAGCTTGGATGATTTCACCTCATCAAACGCCGCCTGAAGCTGGGTCAATCTTTGCTGAAACAGCGGATCGCTTGCGCCAAATCGTTGCGCCGCAGTGCCGGCAGCAAGACTTTGCTCCAAGTCTGCCCCATCAATGCCGCTGCGTTTCACCAAGTCGGCAAGTGCCTGACGAAATGTGAGTTGCTTCTGTCGAACCTCGGCGCCAGGCAAAGGCATGATCACTTCAATTCGGTCGCGACCCTGTGGAACAAATGAAATATCCAGCACGCCAGTGGGATTCACTCGTTGCTTGAGAACCTCGATCACTTGCTTGAGAACCAACTCGGGTTGCGCGTCGACCGGCATTTTGACCGCGTACACCAAACTCACGCCACCGCGAAGATCCCTGCCAAGGCGCAGAGTTTTATTGAGTGGCCAAACACTCCAAATGAGCGCGACGGTGAGAGCAATAATAAACATTACTTGAAGTGCGAGCCGATTCATTCAAACCCTTTCACAGAATTACTCTGAGAGATGTATCCAAAAATTAAAGTGTTCTAAAACTTAGTTTCAACGAAATATAATTTACATTCATGCGGACATTATAAATTTGTCTTGGTGGCCGACTCCACAGCTGTTTCATTGGCCGCGGGCTGCAAGATCGTTGTGATGGCGTCGCGGGTGAATGTGAGTTTGGTCTCACGCCCCTCATCAACACGCAGCACAACAACATCGGGCTTGACTTCAACAACGCTGCCAATGATTCCACCCGCAGTGACCACGCGGTCATTCTTGCGAAGTTCGGAAAGCATTTTGGCGCGCGCCTTCTTTTGCTTGCGACCACTAAGCGTGCTGAAGAGAACCATCATCACAAGAACTGGAATCAAAATCCAAAACATGTCGCTGCCTGGTGGCGCGGGTGGCGCGCCTGTTGGCGTTGTGGTGGCGACGCCATTGACCATGGTTGGTGCGGGCGTGGCTGGTTGACCCGCGAGCGATGGACCAGGACCAATTTGAGCTTGTGCAAACGCGATCAGATGTGTCATTGCGTATCTCCATCAAGGCCTTGGGGGCTGGCCGCGATACACGGCCACGCCTCTTTCAGCGAAGACCACGCATTGCAACCGATTGCCCGCCGAATGTCTAGCAGCAGTCTTTGATAGAAACGAATGTTGTGCAGGCTGGCCAAGGTGGGACCAAGCATTTCCCCCGCCATAAACAGGTGTCTGAGGTAGGCGCGGGAAAATCCGCCGGCGCAAGTTTCGCAGTCACAATCCGCTTCAATTGGCTCTGAATCAACCGCATGGATGGCGTTGCGCAGCCGAACCGGCCCCCGCCTTGTGAAGACCAAACCGTTGCGCCCGTTGCGAGTGGGAAGGACGCAATCAAACATGTCCACGCCCGCCGCAACGGCCATGACAATGTCGTGCGCGTACCCCACGCCCATCAAGTAGCGCGGCTTGTGCTCTGGCAACTTGCTGGCGGTGAATTGCACCACGTCGCAAATGGCTTGAGTGCTTTCACCGACAGCCACGCCGCCAATGGCGTAGCCGGGCAAGTCAATTTGTTGCGTAAGTTCAAGACTGCGCGCGCGAAGTTCCAAAGATGTTCCACCTTGCACAATTCCAAACAACGCTTGATCGCTTTTGCGCGCGTGCGCTTTGTTGCAACGCTCCAACCACAACGCGCTTCGCTCAATAGCTTGCTCAACGCGCTTGATGGAAGTTTCAGAGCCTGCGCTTGGCGGACAATCATCAAAGGCCATGATGATGTCAGCGCCAATATTATTTTGCGCTTGAATGCTGCGCTCGGGCGTGACGCGAACGCGCGCGCCGTCAACAAAAGATTTAAACGTGACTCCATCGTCATCGATGTCGCGGATGGCGGCCATGGAAAAAGCTTGAAAGCCACCAGAGTCCGTCAAGATGGGTCCGCTCCAGCGCATAAAATTATGCGCTCCGCCAAGAAGCGCGACACGTTCATCCCCGGGGCGCAACATAAGGTGCAGCGTGTTGTTGAGAATGCACTGCGAACCCGTGGCGCGAACCTGCGCTGGCGTAAGCCCCTTCATTGCGGCGGCGGTGGCCACGGGCATGAACGCGGGCGTTTGCATTTCGCCGTGTGGAGTTTTAAGAACACCTAAACGCGCGTGATTTTCAGTGGATTTTTGCAGAATTGAAAATTGAATCGACATTTGAAACGTGTTCAATCACTGTTGCTTGCGGCTGGCGGCGCGCAGAATTTCGCGCTCGCTGTCGTTCAACGCTTGCAAGCCGCCCTTGCGAATTTTGTCCAGGATGCGATCGATGGTGGCGGCGTCGGGACCGGAATCACGCCGCCTGCTGGCTTTGAGTTTGCGCGTGCGACTGGTTGGATCGGCGTTTCCAAGCAAGTTCAACAATCCATGCAACGAATCTGGATGGCGAATGAACCAGTAACCGGCGATGGCGCCGCCCAAGTGCCCCGCTTCGCCACCAGCATTGTTGAAGCCAAAGAAAATTGTGAGCAGCGCAATTGCCACAAGCGCATACGCCAATGTGCGCAGCGGCATGGGCAAGACAAAGAACAGCAACACTTGCGCGGTGGGCGCCAAGAACGCCGCCGCCATGATCACGCCAAATATTCCGGCGCTCGCGCCAACAAGCGGCGTGGTTGGATCGTTGGGAAGAACGAATGGAATGTGCGCCTTTGGAAACATGTTGGTGGCTTGAATGCCAAGAAAATTCAACAGTAAATACATGGCGCCGCCCGCGATGCCGCAAATTAAATAGAACGCCAAGTAGCGCTTGCCGCCTAAATATCGCTCAACAATTGGACCAAAGAAATACAGCGCCATCATGTTGAACAATAAATGGCTGAGATTGGCGTGCAGAAATTGAAAGCCAACAAACCGCCACAATTCCAAGCCGCGGCCTGGTGGACTATCGGAGCTCCATAACGCGGTGCTGGTTGAAAAATGAAGCCACGCCTGCAGTGGCGTTGTGGATTGAAACCATGCCCATCCCACAATTTGATTGTTGTTCTGAAGCGCTTCGACCCCAATGAGGGAAGTGTTGCTCAATGGAATATTTTTGGATGCCTCTTGCAACAAGAGCTTCAAAGCGGGATCACCACGCGTTAATGAAATCGGTTTGATTATTCCGTTGGGCTTTACTTTGCTGTTTTGATCAGCTGGCAATGGCTGGCCGTTGAGCATTGTGGACCCAACAAACATCCAACCAGGAATTGCCTTTCCAAGGAAGCCGTCCACCACAAACACAGCGACGCAAATTGCGATGATCCATGTTGTGACCGACCACTGCGGCAATGCAATGCGTGGCTTGGGTCTGGGTCTCATCCAGTCACGGTTCTCTTGGGACATGCTTTAAGCCTAACGATTTCAATGCGGCGCGTGGGTTGAATTGCCCCCCTTGCGCTATGCGCCATTTTGTGGGCATGATGTGGGCGTGATATCAACAAGCACAGACGCATTCCGCGTGCAGAACCTGCATAAATCATTTGGGGAACTGCACGTGTTGAAAGGCGTGGACATGCAATTTCCCCGCGGCAAGACCACGGTGGTGCTGGGTCCCAGCGGTTGTGGCAAGAGCGTGATGCTGCGGCATTTGGTGGGCTTGGAAAAACCCGACAGCGGCAGCGTGTGGTTTGGCGACCAACGAATCGACGAACTGACTGAATCGCAATTGACCGCGCCAAGGCGGCAAGTTGGATTTTTATTTCAACAAGGCGCGCTGTTTGATTCTCTTACCGTAGAAGAAAATATCGCGTTTCCATTGGTCGAACATGGCGTAGCAAGCGGCTCCAAAGCGCGCACCATGGTTGAGCACGTGCTGCACTTGGTTGGATTGAACGACAAGATCAATGTCATGCCCGCATCGCTTTCTGGTGGGCAGCGCAAACGCGTGGCGTTGGCGCGCGCCATTGTCATGCAACCCGCGGTAGTGCTGTATGACGAACCCACCACTGGCCTTGATCCAATCACCAGCGATGTGATCAACGAACTCATCATGAAGTTGGCGCGCGAACTCAGCATTACAAGCATCGTGGTAACGCATGATTTAGCCAGCGCCTTTCAAGTGGCCGATCGAATCATTATGCTGCATGATGGGCGCGTTGAATTAGCTGGAACGCCCGCGCAAGTTCGCCAATCAGAATTGCCGGTGGTGGCGCGATTTCTCAAAGGCAAGGCTAGCCCCGAAGAACTGGCGGAGATTCAATCGTGACGATCATGTGCCGCATTCATCGAAGGTCTTTCATGCAAAAGTCTCGCGCCAGTTTCGCCCCATCGGCGCATTTCATCTAAAGTCCGCACCATGCAATCCTCCCAAAGAGATTTCGCCGTTGGGCTCACCTCCATCATCGGGCTTCTAGGCCTTGCCGTGTTGATGTTGTTGTTTGGTGAATTGACATGGCTATTTCAAAGGACGTATCCGATCGCGCTGCAAGCCAACTCCGCGGCGGGATTGCGCGAAGGCGGACAAGTGATGCTTGAAGGCGTGGTTGTGGGACAAGTCAGCCATATCCACATTGAACCCACCGAACCAAATCCCGTGCGCATAACGCTTGCGATTATGCAGCAGGCGCAATTGCCAACGGGCGTCGTTCCAACAATCAGCGCGGGCTTGATCGGTGGCGGAAGTCGGATTGATTTGAAAATTCCAAAGAGCTACGTCAAGAGCGATGGGGTGATCGATGCGAAGCACCCAACAATTCTTGTGGCGCGATTCTCAACGATCAACGATCGCCTAGATGCCATTGGCAGCGGCGTGGAACGCGTAGTCGCGGGCGCGCAGGCGTGGCTTGGCGACGAGCAAATGCGCTCCGATTTCAAGAGCGCCGTATGGAAAGCCAACGACTTGATCACGCAAGCCACCGCAACGGCGGATGGCATCACCAAACTTTCGGCTCAATTGCAAAACGATTCGCATGAGTTGCTCAAGCAAGTGGCGCCGGCCTTCGCGGGGCTGACAGCGGCGCTGGATGAAATCCGCGCGCTTGCCAAGAAGGCAACGGATGGCCAAGGAACAGTTGGCCGCTTGATGAGCGATCCAGAATTGTTCGAGAATCTTTCAGACGCGTCGCGAAGATTGGAAATGACCATGCGCGATTTACAATTGCTGATCCGCAAAATCAAAGAAGAAGGCTTGGGCGTGAGTTTCTAAGTGCGCGCTTTGCAAGGCGCGCATCTTGCGAGGAAATCCCCACACTGTTTCAGGCGCTTGCATGGCGCAAAATAAAAAGCGGTTCGACTCATTTGAATCGAACCGCTTTTTTGTATCAAACGAAATGCGCGAAACGAGTGAATTAGTTGCTGACCACAATCACTTCAACGCGGCGGCTTTGCGCCTTGGTCTTCAACGGAACATCAGGACCAAAGCTTGACAAAGAAATTTCCTTGCCGTCAAGACCTTTGCTGATGATGTATTCACGCACGGAATAGGCGCGATCGAAACCAAGATAGTAATTGTTCTTAAACGCGGACTTCTTGATGGGATCGGTGTCGGTGAAACCAGCCACGCGGATGTACTTGCCTGGATATTTCTCCTTCAAGATGGCCGCGACCTTGTCAAGACTTTTCTTGGAGCTGTCCTTCAGACTCGCCTTGCCGGAATCAAAGAGCACGTCGCCTTCAATGCTGACATGCAACTCATTTCCGATCTGGCTGGCCGTGACGCCTTCAATACCCGAGAAGTTTTTGTCGCCTGCGGCGCCACCAGGAGCGGCAGCCTTGGCCTTGTCGGATTCATCAGCACGGGCAATCGCGGCAAGTCGCTCGCGGTCGGCTGATTCCAAAGCGGCGTTGCGATCGTCGAGTTGCTTACGAAGGCTTTCGTTTTCCGTTGTAAGTTCGTCAACACTTTGTTGATTGTTCTTGCAACCAACCAAAGTGGTGGCGGCGACAAGGGCGAGAATGGAAATGAGACGAGTTGTTTTCATAATGCGGAATCCTTCATGTTTGAGAGCCCCCAACACGTCCCTGTGACTTGCTGAAAAGAGCTCCGATTTGCTTTGAAGTGGCAGTGCAAACGCAACGACTTCATTTGTCAAGCGATGTTTGCGGAATTGCTTGAATTCATTGAGTGTTTGGAGTGAGCAGCGCTGCAAGAAACGCTTCGATCCATGGATTGCACAAGAATGAAACTACGCAAGCGATGGCCAAGTATGGTCCGTAGGGAATTTCGCGTGATTGGGTTCCGCGTATTCGATTCAGTCCGCCTGAAACCGCAAGCCACGGCAGCGCGATGAATGGCGCCATGAAAAAAGTGATCAATGCAATTTTCCAACCCAGCGCCGCGCCCGCCGCGCCAAGAATGTGCACATCGCCCAAGCCCATTGCCTCGCGGCCAAAGGACACCGATGCGACTATGCGGGTGAGCCAAATAATTGCGCCGCCCACAAGAAATCCAAACGAGCACATCCCATACACGCCAAATGTGACGCCGCCACAGCGCTCTTGAATGATTTCATATTGACCCAACCAGTAGCCAAGTGCGAACGCGCCAATAATGGGAAGTAAAAAATAAATTTCCTTCAGCATCTCGCCGCGGATCACGCGCGCTGGAATAATTTCTTGTTCGTAATCAATAAAGCTGCGCGCAATCAGGCCGCGCCACATCAACACGCTTGACACAAGCAAACCAAACATGGCCACGACCGCGGCGACGCACAGCCGCGTTGACAGAATGTCCATGCCCCATCTTCCGCGAGGAAATGCATCCGCAACTGAGGGCACCAACGCTTGCATTCTCCACAACACAAACGCGGCAACCGTTGCAGCCGCCGTCATGCGAATGGGCACATAAAATGTGCGCGCGTCGATCAGCGATACGGTGGCCAGCGTGGACCAACAAATTAAAATCGCAATCAGCGCGGGCATGGTTGCGATGGGTCCGTTACGGGTCCACCACCATTCATGCTCCGTGGCCGGAAATCGCCATGGCCCCGCGTACAACATCAAATAGGTGGCGAAGAACAACGCGCCCATGGCCAGTTCAACCACCACATGTTCGTAGCCAAAACTAGTGCGACATGTGCGGCAACGTCCACGCAGAATCAGGCAGGAGAACACGGGTATATTTTCAAACCACGCCAACGCGCGCCCGCACGCGCCGCAGCGGCTTTCGGGATGGATGATTCCCTGGCCACGCGGCAAACGCCACGCGATGAGATTGATGAAACTTCCAACGCAGGCGCCAGCGGCGAACACAAAAAAACCTTGCACGAAATGCGGCATGAGAATCCAGAGGCGCTCTAGAACTCCATTCATAACAGCTTGGATTATTCCTGCTCCTGCTTGCCCAACGCGTCGGCGGTCAGCGTTTGAATTCGCTTTGTGGCGTTGTCCAGAATGCCGCGGCAATGATTGGACAGCGCGCGTCCGCGCTCAAAGGCCTTCAAACTTTCCTCCAACGAAATGGCGCCGCTTTCGAGTTGATCCACAATCGACTCAAGTTGCTTCATTGCGTCCTCGTATCCCAGGTTGGAAATTGCGGGGTCCGCGCTGGATGCGTCTACTACTTTGTCGTTGGTCTTTTCACTGGATGTTTTCGCCATGATTGAAATCTACCCGCCCTTCTCTATTCGTGAATGAAGTTCGCCGTCGACCAGAATGGTGCGAATCACTTCGCCTGGCTTAGTGCTGGCCACGCTGCGCAAGAGTTGGCCATCGCTTGTTTTTGTAATTGAGTAGCCGCGGGCCAATGTGCCTTGCGGACCCACGGCTTGAAGCTGCGCCGCAATGGCTTGCAAATCGCGGCGCGCTTGCGTGAGAAATTGATTCATGGACATGTCAAGGCGTTGGCGCGCGGCGTGCGCCTTGGCTTGCGAACGTCCCAGCATTGCGGCGGGCGAAGTGGTTTCCAAACGGCTTGAAAGTTCCAGTTTGGTTCTACGTGCGCGATCTATGCGCGCCAACATTTTGGCGCAAAATTCCTTGTTCAAATGCGACAACTTTGCGCGCGGCAAAAGCAAAAGTTGCGCTGGATCACGCAAGCATGGACGGCTTGAAACTTGCGCGAGCGCGCGGGATTTGAATTGGCAGCATTGCAACAACGATTGACGCAGCGACGCGTTGACAAAGTCCAATTGCTGGCTCAACTCGTCGCGGTCGGGAAGAATTCTGTTCATTGCCGCGGTGGGCGTGCTCGCGCGAACGTCGGCCACCAGTTCAATGACGGAAGTATCGGACTCATGTCCAATGGCGGCGACAATTGGAGTGGAGCAGCTGTAAACCGCGTCCGCGATCAAGCGATGATTGAATGCGTCAAGATCCTCTCGGCTTCCACCTCCGCGCGTGACCAGAATCACATCGATGCGCATTCGCCGCGCGGCAAGATCCACCACATTGATGGCGTTTGATACCGCGGCGGCCGCGCTTGCTCCTTGCACCACGACATCGATCACCGTGATTGGAACGGATGGAAACTTTCGCGCAGCAACGGCCAAGCAATCTTGCAAGGCCGCGCCCGAGGCGCTGGTGATAATGGCAATTCCTCGCGGCAACATCGGCAACGCGCGCTTGCGGGATTCCTCGAAATAGCCAAGCTCTTTCAACTCCGCGCACAGCAGTCGAAACTTTGCGTCAAGATCCCCTTGGCCAGTGGCGCGGATTGAATCCACAATAAAGGACAATCTTCCGCCCTCGGCGTAATAGTTGAAGCGCCCCTCCACCACAACTTGAAGACCTTCGGCAAGCGCCATCTTGATCGCGGATATTTTTGATTTCCAAACCACGCATTGCAGGACGGCGCGCGTGTCCTTGATGGAAAAATAGATATGCCCACTATTGTTGGGGCCCCGATAGCCGCTGATTTCACCTTCAATGCACAACTTTCCCAAAGCCGCCACTTGATCACCAATCAGTTGCGCGGCCTCGCTGACTTTCAAAGGAGTTCGAGCTTGATCAGTCTTGGCGATTTGATTCGCCGAATCCGGAGTCGGTTGGTCAAATAAACCGCCGAGGGCAAATGTTGGATCAAATGGGGGGCGCTTCATTACTTTGTATCTCTTGGGAGTATCGTATGAAGGAGATGGCACCGTGAGATCATTGCGGAGAATTTACTTGCAAAATTTACTGAGAAGATTTATTGGAAAAATTATTGACGAATGATCATGAATAGTGAAATACATTTGCGCGAATTCAAAACCAACCAGAAGGCGAACTGAACGAAGATGGCTCAGAACAGCGGCGCAAATATGATCACCGCCAAGACCACGCTTGCGGAAATTCCCGGCATTTCGGCGCGTTTAGTTGAACGCTTGAATGCGTTTGATTTGCGCACCGCGGGCGATGTGGTTCGGCATTTTCCAATGCGCCACGAGCGCAAGTTGGCGGAGCGCACAATTCTGGAAACCCAGCGCGAAGTGGCCGACGAGCAAGCGGTGATTCGCATTCGCGGCTGCGTGGCAACGGTTCGCGTGCGCCGCGGTCGAGCAACCATGGTTGAAGCCACGCTTGAAGATGATTCGAGCAGCGCGCGCTTGGTTTGGTTCAACGCGGGTTGGATGCGCGACAAAATTCATCCAGGCGACACGGGCGTGGCGGAAGGCCGCGCCAAAGTTCGCAATGGTTTTTTGGAGTTGGGAAATCCGCGCTGGATTCCAGACCATGTTGCAGGCGAAACCATGGCGCAGCGCGCGGAGGCTCCCAGCGCGCCTGTGAATACCTCGCAACAAACTGCGGCAAATGCGCCAACGCAGTCGACCAACTCCAGTCCAGAGATCGTCCGAGCAAATCCACCGCTCATTGATGTGGGTCATGACCAACTGCGCGCCATTTATCCCGCGTCTGAGCAACTTATTTCCAGCGAAATTGAAAGCGTGGTTGCAAAAGTTCTTGAGTCGGTGTGCGCCACAATTGAAGATCCGCTGCCTATTGAATTTCGCAAGGAGCGCGGCCTGATCGCGTTGGCGGACGCATATCGCTTGTACCACCAAGCGCGCGATGAGGATGATGTTGCCGCAGCGCGCAAGCGATTGGCGTTTGACGAATTGTTCCTGCTGCAACTTGGCGTCATGATGCGGCGCGCGCAACTTCGCGCTCGCACGCGCGCGTTGCCGTTGAAGCTTGAACCAAAGATCAACGAGCACATTCGCTCGCGCATTCCATTTGTGCTTACACCTGAGCAAGATCGAGTGATTGGCGAAATTGTTGCTGACATGAGCCAACCATTCGCAATGAACCGTCTCTTGCAAGGCGATGTTGGCAGCGGCAAAACCGCGGTGGCCGTGTACGCAATGCTGCTTGCGGTTGCGCATGGATTTCAAGCGGCGCTGGTGGCGCCCACGGAACTTCTTGCGGAGCAACATTACGCCGTGCTTGGCGCCATGCTCAAAGGAAGTCAAGTTCGCATTGCTTTTATTACTGGTTCAAACACAAGCGCAGAGCGGCGTGAGCGCGTCGCTGGCCTTGCCACTGGAAAGTTTGATATTGCCATTGGTACGCACGCGCTGCTTGAGGGCGGAGTTGCGTTTCGCAATCTTGCAGTGGCGGTGATTGATGAGCAACATCGCTTTGGCGTGAAGCAGCGCGCCGCGATTCGCCAGAAAGGCCAAGGCGAATTGCCCGTGGTGCCGCACACTTTGGTCATGACTGCCACGCCAATTCCACGCACGCTGGCCATAACCCTGTATGGCGATTTAGACACCAGCGTGTTGCGTGGCTCGCCGCCAGGACGCACTCGCATTATCACGCGAGTTGTTGCGCCTGAAAAAGCCCCCGAGGTGTATTCATATTTGCGCACGCGTTTGGAGCGCGGCGAGCAGGCCTATGTTGTTGTGCCCGCAGTTGAGGAATCCGATTTAGGTTTGAAAGACGTCGCCAATCACTTGCGCTATTTGCAAGAAGGCCCTTGGAAAGGCTTAAAATTAGCTGGTTTGCACGGCGCCATGGCGCGCGATGAACGCGACGCAACTATGAATGCGTTTCGCGCTGGAAAATTGCAGGCATTGGTGGCCACGATTGTGATTGAGGTTGGCGTGGATGTTTCCAACGCCAGCGTGATGGTGGTTGAACACGCCGAACGATTTGGCTTGGCGCAACTGCATCAACTTCGCGGGCGCGTTGGCCGCGGTAGCACGCAAAGTTTGTGCGTGTTTCTTGGCGAGTCAACCACGGAAGATGGAAAGCAACGCCTAGATGCCATCGGCAACACCGACGATGGATTTGTGATTGCGGAAACTGATTTGCGCATTCGCGGCCCCGGCGAAGTTTTTGGCAGCCGACAATCTGGTTTGCCGCCATTTCAAATTGCGGACTTGGCAACAGACGGCGAACTGTTGCGCGTGGCTCGCGACGACGCGCATGCGTGGATTGAAAAAGATCCGGAACTTTCCGCGCCTGAGGTTGCCGTTCTGAAACACAAATTATGGATCACTTACGGCAAAGCATTAGGGCTTGGCGATGTGGGATAAAAGTTTATTTGATCTGCGCGATGGAATTATGAAATTCCCAAGTGAAATCTTAAATTGAATTTCAATAAATTGCGCTGAACAATTGAATACTCATGCGCTACTATTCATCCAATGAACAACGCCGTGCGACTTGAAAATTTAAACTTTGACTATGGCGAAGATTTTTCCTTGTCGATCAAGGAACTCAGCCTGAACAAAGGCGAAATGGCGCTTATTTCCGGGGGCTCTGGTTCCGGAAAAAGCACATTGCTATGGTTGATCGCGGGATTACTGCGTGCCCGAAGCGGGTCCATTACCGTGGCTGGCGAACGCATGGATGACGCAAGTGAAAGCGCCGCCGACCGCATTCGCTCGCGCCACATTGGGCTTGTGTTTCAAACACACCACTTGCTTCCAGAATTCACAGCGCAGGACAACGTGGCGTTGGCGTTGATGGCCGCGGGCGAACCTGAAAAAACACATGCATCTCGATCACGCGAATTGCTGAACAAACTCGGAATTGAACGCGTGAATGTTCCTGTGGCCAATTTAAGCGTGGGTCAACAGCAACGCGTGGCCGTGGCGCGCGCCATTGTGTGTAAGCCAACAATTGTTTTGGCTGACGAACCAACCGCAAGCCTGGATGAGGTGAACGCGAGCCAAGCCATGGATTTAATTCAACAAGCATGCCGCGAGGCGGGCGCGGCGTTGTTGTGCGCCAGCCACGACCGCGCCATGCAGTCACGCTTTGAAAGAGTGATCCAAGTTGATTCATTCGTCTCCAGTGCGCGCGCATCAACACAGTCTGGAGCACGCGCATGAATGACATTTCAATTGTCGTGAAAAGCTTGAGCTCCCGTCGACTCAGCACAATTATCACCGCCGCAAGTGTTGCTGTTGCCACTGCGTTGCTGCTGACCATGCTTTCGCTGCGCACAGCAAGTTTTGAAGCATTTCAGCGGGGAACGGGCACAACTCATTTGCTTGTCAGCGCCGACTCCAGTCCACTATCCGCCGTGCTCAATGGCGTGTTCTACGCCAATGCGCCAAGCAATCCAATTTCGTGGGCCAAATATCAGGAAATTAAAAACGCGTTTCCATATGACTGGGCCGTTCCAACTCAGCAAGGCGATTCATTTCGTGGTTATCCAGTGGCCGCGGTTGGAACAGAATTTTTTACTCGCTTTGAGCCGGTGCGTGGCGAACCGTGGCAATTGGCTCAGGGACAATTTCCAAGCAAGCCATTTGAAATTTGTCTGGGATCAACCGCGGCGGCGGGTAGTGGTTTGCGCCTTGGCCAAAAAGTATTTTTAACCCATGGCTCTGGCACAAGCCGCGAAGGCGAGCACGCGCATGAGCACGCCGAGTATCCATTCACGGTGGTTGGCATTTTGCAACCCAGTTGCTCCGCGCATGACCGCGTACTGTTCACGGATCTTGACAGTAGTTGGATATTGCACGCGCAGGACCGACGCGAGCGCGAGGGAGTTGAGGGATTGACCACCCTTGCCGATCTGAAAGATGAAGATCGCAAGATCACTGGTATTTTGCTGCGTTTACCCACTCGACCAGGCCGCGACGCCAGCGCCGCCATTCAACAACAATTCGACGCGTTGCGCCGCGACACAAGCATTGTGGTGGCGCAACCAGCTCAACAAATTGATCGTCTACGTTCGATCATTGGAAATGTCGACGAATTGTTCATCGCCCTTGGGGTCGCAGTGCTGTTGTCGAGCGGTATTTCAATTTTGCTTTCAATGCACAACTCCATGGCGGAGCGGCGCAAACAAATCGCTTTGTTGCGCGCACTTGGCGTGGCGCGCATGCGCATCACGGGAATGATTTTAACTGAAGCCACGCTGATTGGCTTCGCTGGCGCCATTGGCGGATGCGTGTTGAGTTTGATTGGCAACGCCATCGCTTCTGGCGCGCTCAAGGCGCGCATTGGCCTTGTTGTGGATCCCACACTTGATCCACGCAGCACCGTGATTATTGTTGCGGGCGCAATTGTGTTGTCGGCGCTTGCAGGTGTATTGCCCGCGATCACCGCTTACAGAACTTCAGTGGCTGACAATTTAAGGCCGGAGGCGTGATGAAAATATTTTGGAGCGTATTGCTGTTGGTATGTTTGGCCGCGGTTGCAGCTATTTTTTGGCCTGTTTCAAATGGCTCAGCCAAAGACATGAATGACTTTGCCAAAGCCACACCGCCACAATCGGTGGCGCCAACTGCGGCCGTCGCGCCAATCGCATCAACTACCACCGCTGCAACTGCTATTACTTCCGCCACAAACAGCCCCACGGGTTCCAGTGCCACGCCTGCCACCACCTCTGCAAGCGCCGCCACAAATGCTGCAGTGCCTGTCGTGACCGCCACAAAGAAATCAACATCTCCAACTGTTGTGATTTCACCAGACTCACTCAAGGATGGTCTTGATCGTAAATTAGGAAACGCGGTCATTGTCGCTGGCAACATTCTCAAGCAAGCCGACGGCTCGATACTTGCCGACAATAAATATCTCATCAGCGGCGCGGGAACTCTGGAAGATCCATATCGCGTGACTTGGGAGTGTCTCACTAGCGCGTCGCAAACATACATTCCACGACTGCAGCAAAACATAATTCCTCAGCGCGTGGCCATGCTTGACGGCAAGTGGATTCGTATTGAGGGCTACATGGCTTTTCCTTTAATGCTGCAGGAAAGCAGCGAAATCTTAGCCATGCTGAATCAATGGGATGGTTGCTGCATTGGCGTTCCACCAACGCCATATGACGCGATCGAGGTCAAGTTGGCCGTGCCTGTGAAACCAGGCCGCCGTCACACCTACAACTTTGGAACTGTGACTGGAAAGTTCAAGGTTGATCCATACCTTGTTGAGAATTGGCTTGTGGGCTTGTACCAACTAGAGTCGGCGTCGCTTCAGTCAGATATGTGATTGAAGCATGTTTGTGAGTTCAATCAAAAACGTTTGTGAACCGCACGGCCTTCAGGCGCCGCGATTCCCAATAGCAAGCGAATGGTTCGCAAATCCTCCGGCACCGTCACCTTCAGATTGCGCAACTCGCCATCCACAACCAACACTTTGGTTCCCATACGTTCCACCAATGATGCGTCATCGGTCACGCCACTCAGATCAGTTTGCGCATACGCGCGGCGCAACACATCAGCCTTGAACACCTGCGGCGTTTGAACCGAAACCAAATTGCGCCGATCCACGGTTGCCTGCACAAATCGGCCCTTTGCCTTGGACATTTCAGCGTCCTCGCCCAAAATAGAATCGGCGATGGAGTCCTCTTGCTGCGCCTCAACGCTCTCCTCACTCACACGTTTGAGCGTGTCGGCCACATTCAGCGCGGGAATCACGGCGTCGTGCAATCTTGCGGCTTCAAACACGCGCGAGATCAAGTCGTCGCTGGTGGCGGGTCGCGCCGCGTCATGCACGGCTATGTGCGTCGCGTCCGCGGGCACGGCCTTGAGCGCGTTGCGAATGGTCTCCCATCGATCGATCTTTCCGCCAGCGACAAGCGTGACGCCGTGGAAACTCAACTGCGCGCCAAAGCGGTCGCGGAACTCCGTCATATTTTCTGGCGGCGCCGCGACAATGATGGATCGAACCTCGTCGCGCTTGGTGAACAATTCAACACTGCGCAACAGCAAGGGTCTGCCGCCCAAATCCTGGCCAAGCTTGTCGCTGCCAAAGCGTGTGCTGTTTCCGGCTGCGGCAAGAATGAGCGATACTGAAAATGATTCCATAGTCCACCTATTAAAAGTCACGCGGCCAGACTGGACCGCGCTGTTGCATTAAATAATTTTACAAACGTGTGCTTGCTTTGCAATTGCGCAAGGTCGCGATTCAATTTCAATTGAAGCGCGCTCATTCAGCTGGACTTTCAAAATGCGGCATATAAAGCAGCAAATTCTGCTGATTTCCATAGGCGCGTATTTCCGGCCCATCAAAACCTTCGATGGTTGGTGGCGGATCTGAAACTGTGGGCAAACGGATCACAAGAAATCCTTTTTCTAGGAAAAGTTTGCGTGTGCGCCCCGCTTGGTCAAACACTTCCTTCAAACCTTCCTCTGTCTCTACTAAGGCGAATGGTGGATCCATCAACACCACATTCACCTCCGGCTCCGCCGCCATGATCGCGGCTTCGCCAAGCGCGTCGGCTTGCACAGCGATGGCGCGATCGGCGCAGCCCAACGATTCGATATTGTCGCGAAGCAGCGCGAATATCTTGCGGTCCTTCTCAACCATCACCACCTTGATCGCGCCGCGGCTTACGGCTTCCAACCCAAGCGTTCCCACGCCCGCAAAAAGATCAAGCACACGGGCGCCTTCAAACCAACCACGCAACACATTGAACAAACCTTCCTTGGTGCGACTGCCCATGGGGCGCGTCACTGCGTCATCAGTAGGTGTCTTCAGAATGCGGGAACGAAATTCGCCGGCGAGCACATGGAGCATTGCGTGATGCTAGTGTGTCTTAGGAATATGCCCGACCTTGCAACAACACTGCCCCGTTCTTTGCTGGCGCAAAGCCGAGTGATGCCTCTTGGCGCTGGCGCAACGCCCACATTGCTTATTCATCCGCAATTTGACAAACAAGCCGAAAAGCCGATGGAACCAGCTCCATTTCTATTGTGGTTGCATGGTCGAACCGCGCAAAAGGAATTGGATAGTGGCCGCTACTTGCGATTGTCTCGCGCCGGTATTGCCACGGTGGCGCTTGATTTGCCTTGCCACGGCGAACGCGCCGTGCCCGAAAAGCAAACTTCTGAATTTTCGCTTGAAGTAATCGAGCAGGTGCTGGGTGAAATTCCCGGAGTACTTGAAGCGCTCAAACAATTTCCAGAATTTGATCAATCTCGCTGCGCCATTGGCGGATTTAGTTTGGGCGGCATGGCTGCTCTGGCAGCTCTGTGCCAACCGCACTCGTTTCGCGCCGCCTTGATTGAAGCCACCAGCGGCGACTGGAGCGAGATGGCCTCCGCGAAACATGATCCTGTTCGAGCGCAACACCTGGAGCCGCTTCGACATTTAGATTCATGGAAACCCCTCGCGTTGATGGCCCTGCACGCGAGCGAGGACCAAATGGTTCCAGTGGCACCGCAGCGCGCGTTCATAGAAAAGATTCGCGCCAGAACTCCCGCAAATATTTCCGTAGTGTGGGAAGAATTTGAACACACAGGCGCGCCGATGGAGCACATTGGGTTTGGTTTATTTTCCGCGCACGCCAAAACAGTGGGCACAAAATTTCTTGTGGATCATTTGGGATCAAGCAAGAGCATGGAATGATTTCGCCCGCAAATCACTACGCCACGGTTTCAGCGCCAAGCATCTGCGTGGTGGCGACTCGCCGATAGACCTCGCAGCGCGCCAACAATTCGGCGTGACTTCCGGTGTCAACCACTCGACCAAAATCCATCACAACAATTCGATCAGCGGCAAGCACGGTGCTTAATCGATGAGCGATCACAATCACGGTTCGCCCAACTCCAAACTCCGCGATTGCGTTGTTGATCTGCTCCTCGCTTTCGGCGTCCACTTGGCTGGTGGCCTCGTCCATCAATAAAATCGCCGGGTCGCGAAGAATGGCGCGCGCGATGGCCAAACGCTGCCGCTGTCCACCCGACAAACTGGCTCCCTGCTCGCTCACTTTTCCATCAAGTCCGCCTGGAATTTTGCAAATAAATTCCCAGGCATGCGCGCGCTTGGCGGCCATTTCAATATCGGCGCGCGAGGCTTTGCGATATCCAAGACGAATATTTTCGCAAATCGTTCCTTGTATCAACACGGACTCTTGCGTGACCAAACCAATTTGCCTGCGCAAACTTTTCAGTTGGATTTGATCAATGTCCACATCGTCAATCAAAATGCGACCGGACGTTGGCTTGAGCAAGCGCGGAAGCATGGCCAACAGCGTGGTCTTACCGCAACCATTGGAACCCACAATGGCGATCTTTTCACCGTGCAATATTGAGAAAGAAACCCCCGCCAACGCGTGCTGGGTCGCGCCCGCGTAGGTGAAATCAACGCCCTCAACCTTTATGGAATGCGCATGTCGCTTCAGTTGCGGCTTGCCCTGCTCCAGTTGATCCTCGCGCGGCATCTTCAACAAACTGCGCAAGCGCGAGGCGGGCGCGGCGGTGGCTTGAAACTCATTGATGAATCCAGACAACGGTTTCAAACTGCTGGCTCCAACGGCGAGCGCGCCAAGCGACATGAGAAAATTCTCAAATGATAATTCACCGCTGAGAATATTTTTAGCCGCGATGAGCGCCAAACCAGCCACAACAAATATGGCCAGCATTTCAATCAGCGGTCCCGAGAGCGCTCGCGATTTACGCACGCGCAAATTCTGCCGCAGCACCTTGTGATTAAAGAACGCGAAGCGGCGGATGGATTCCAACTCCGCCGTGGAGCCCTTCATGGTGCGCAGGCCCTGCATGGATTCTTGCGTGGTGCGCAACAATGATTCCTGCGCCTCTAGCGCGCCGCGGGTTCCCTTGCGAATAGATTTTCCAGTTTTACGCAGCACAATTGCAAGCAATGGACCGACGGTGCACGAGACAAACACCAAGCGCCAATCAAAATAAATCGCCGCGCCAAACGCCGCCGCGCCCTTGGTCACTTGCGAAATTGTTTTGCTGGTCAAAGCCTCGAAACCGCCGTTGAGCGATGAAACATCGTTGTTAATCCGGCTGGTGAATTCCGCTGGTCCCTGCTTGGTGACAATCGAAAGTGGAAGATGAATCACATGGCGAAAAATTTCCAAGCGAATTTTCGCCGTGGTGCGCGCGCATAAACCCATGGACACAAGTTGGTGAATAAAATTCGCCGTGGCGCCAAACACCGTCAACGCGCACAAGCCAACAAGAATGCAAATGACGCCGGCATATGGATCCGCGGGCAACGCGTTCACAAACCATTCTGGCACATGGAACCATTCACCCTTGGCATTGAAGTTGCGAACAATTTGTTGAAGCGAAGTTCCATCCCGTAAAATAAGTTGCAGCAAAGGCCCCAAGCTGAGCAAACCCGCGCCCATACCACCCGCGCTGACGAATGCTCCAACGAGCGCAATGATGGCTTCGTGCCTAGGTCGCAGCAGTCCGCGCGCGAACCACCAAAAATCCCGCATGCCGCCTTTGTCTTCTTTCGCAGATTGAACCATCAAGCGCTCCCTTCAATCCCTGACAATAACCGATGCCAGTCATTCCAGAATGATGGCCAACTTTTTTCAACGCAGCCCGGATCGCTGATGGAAACACCTCCACGCAACGCGCCCGCAACGGCGGCGCTCATGGCAATGCGATGATCGGCGTGCGGATTGACCACGATTTCGTAGGGATTTGCTTGTGAATTTGCATTTGCATCCACGGAGGAATGATTTCTGTGAATTTGCGTCGAACCATTAGATCGTCCATCAATACGAATCCAATCCGCGCCACTTTCAACAACCGCGCCAATGGCGCGCAACCATTCACTCATGGCATTTATGCGGTCGCTTTCTTTTCCAGCGAGCGTGGCTAGCCCATGAATGTGAATTGGCGCATTCGCAAATGCCGCAGCAGCCATCATCGCCAAACTTCCATCGGGCCAGCGTGATGCATCAAGTACGCCGCCCTTAAGTGGCTCGCCAAAACCAATTGCCGCGCATTTATCACTGGAGCAATCACGAGCGCCCAATGCAATCAACTCATGAAACACCGCCATGTCCGGCTGATGCGAGCCGCGCGGCAAATTTGCAAATTCAATTTCGCTGCCTGGCACAATGGCTGCGAGCGCCATGGCGTATGCGGCGCTTGAAGCGTCAGGTTCAATCGCAATATGAAATCCATTCAAGCGCGCTGGCTGAACATGAATTGCGCCCCGGTCAGAATTCCACGATACATCGGCGCCAACCTTGCGCAGGCAATCAACCGTGAGATCAATGTAGGAGACGCTAGGTTGCGCACCTTCAAATCGCACTTGCATGCCACGATTGAGCCAAGGCGCAATCAAAAGCAGCGCCGAAATAAATTGACTACTTGCATGCGCTGGCACGACGCACGCGCCGCCGTTGCGAAAAAGTTCCGTGGGCGCAATGCGTAGTGGAAGCTGCGTGGCAGACACGCGAGCGATTTCCGCGCCGAGTGAATTCAACATATCCACGCCATCTTGCATTGGCCGCTGCCGCAATCGCGCAGAACCATCGAGTGTGGAAGTTCCAGTAGCCAAACACGCCGCCGCCATTAAAAAACGCGCGGGCGTGCCGCCATCCACCGCGTTGAGAATTCCGAAACTAGGAAAAATTCCATTCACGCCAGTAATCTTGAGCTCGCCGTTCTTGGACCAATTCACTTGCGCGCCCAAAGTTGCAAGCCCCGCGGCAAGCGCGCGCGTGTCAACGGAGTCCAGCGGATTATCAATTGTGCTCACGCCATCAGCCAGAGCCGCCAACATCATGTAGCGCTGCGTCAAACTTTTAGAGCCTGGCGGCGAAAAAATTCCTCGCACTGGCTTGCAAGCCCGCGGCGCACGCAGATTGTCGCCCCCTTGCGCGGCGCTCATCATCACTTCGTAGCGTCCCCTTCATTGGCGCGGAAGACCGCCACAATGTCCTCGATAGGAACCACAAACAATCGGTTATCGCCTTCAAAATCAACGGGAATTCCATTGCGCGGATTGAACAACACGCGGTCGTATTGGCGGATTGGATAATCCTGATCTCGCTCAATCTGCAAACTGATTGCCACCACGCGCCCAGTCAGCGTAGGAATTTCCATTTTGTCTGGCAAATGAATTCCAACTTTGGTGATCTTGCGGTCCTCATCCTTGCGAATGAGCACGCGCTTTCCAATGGGTTCAACGGTTTCAAGACGAAGTGTCTTTGCTTTGGGATCTACGGCCATGGAAACAATGGTAGCGGCGCTTGCCAAGAAACTCATTTCACCGTGCAATGCCTCTATGCCTACCACCCACCTGCGCAAACTCATCCGCGATGTCGCAAACTTTCCTAAAGATGGAATTCTTTTCAAGGACATCACGCCACTGCTGAAAGATCCAGCCGCGCTTTCAATGGCCGTGGAACTTATGGCCAATCCATTTCGCGGCAAAGGCATTCACGCGGTGGCTGGCGCCGAGAGCCGCGGATTTATTTTTGGCATCGCCGTGGCGCAGGCGCTGTCATGCGGATTCATTCCCATTCGTAAGCGCGGCAAGTTGCCGCCGCCCATTCGCGCCGTGACCTATGACCTTGAATATGGTCAAGACACACTTGAAGTGCGCGACGACGCTGTGAGCGCGGGACAAAAGATTCTCATGGTGGATGATTTGCTGGCTACTGGCGGAACCATGCGTGCCTGCGTGGACCTGATGAAAAATCTAGGCGCGAATGTGTTTGGCGCCACCGTGCTGATTGAACTGAAAGCACTCAACGGCCGCGCGGCACTGCCTGGTTTGGAAATTCACGCGCCGATTGTGTATTGAACATCACAGATCAGCTTGCCAAGCGCATGAAATTGACGCCATCAATGGGGAGTCAGTTTGGGCTTGGCGCCATGGCTGGATTCGGTTCCAATTCCTTGGCAGTTCCCGCTGTAAAGACCACGAATAAAAAGATAATCGCCATGCCAACAAGAAAGGCGATAAAGAGTGTGATTGCTTTTTTATTGCTCATTGTTTGAAACCTTGTGGCGCGATCATATCGACAAACATTGCAATGATCTGCAATTTTTTCTTGACTGCATGACTCTTTCTAAGCCTTGTCTTAGCACAAGCAAAGCCCAGCTCGCAAGGAATGTCTATTACAAATTTCAGGAAAAGTATGCTTCATTTCGTCAATGACAGACTAGACTAGTCATCATGTCAAAGATCGCGCCCGCCACAACCACAACCTCCGCCGCCGCCACCGATCATCTTGCGTTGATTGATGTGGACTATGTTCATTTCATTGTTGGCAACGCCAAGCAAGCCGCATTCTTCTACGCGCAAGCATTTGGTTTTCAAGTGGATCAAGTGTCTGATCTCACAACGGGCAACCGCGACAGCGCAAAATATTTGCTCACGCAAGGCAACATTCGCATTCTGTTGGAAACGCCGCTCACGCCAACGCATCCATTCAACAAAGAATTGACGCGCTTTGGCGACGGCATTAAGGACATCGCCCTAACTGTTTTTGACGCGGAAAAAGCCTACGAACAAGCCGTTCGCAATGGCGGCGAAAGCGCGTACGAACCATACACAGTCTCCAATGCCACTGGCTCCGTCACATTCGCTGGAATTAAAACCTACGGCCGCGCCGTGCACACCTTTGTCAGTCGCAGTGGCGCATACTCCCTGCCCAATATCAAGGCCGGCGGTTTGTTCCTTCCAAATTTCGCCAAGGTGGAAAATTACGCGCTCAACACGTACAACCGCGAGCATGTCTGCGGCCTGAAGTTCTTTGACCATTGCGTGGGCAATGTTGAACTTGGCAAGATGAATTATTGGGTGAACTGGTACGAGCAAGTGATGGGCTTTAAAATGTTCAAGCACTTTGACGACGCGGA
>CAIKXA010000026.1 GCA_903831295.1 uncultured bacterium
CGCGGTTGTGATCATTAGCCATGATCGCCGTTTGCTTGACAAAGTTGTGCACCGCATTGAGGAAATTCACGAAGGCGGTACGCGCAGTTATCCTGGCAATTACCACGCTTTTGTTGACTTGCGCATGGAGCGCCACTTGACGCAAATGCGCGTGCATGAAAAACAATTGGACAAGATTCGCTCCGAGGAGCAATTCATTTTGAAGTACAAGGCTGGCCAGCGCGCCAAGCAAGCGCGCGGTCGCGCCACTCGACTTGCGCGTTATAAAGAAGACAGTTTGGTTGAGCGGCCGATCGAGCTTGATTCCATGCGGCTTTCACTGCCCAAGGGTCCGCGCATTGGAGACTCCGTTGCCGTGTGCGAGGACTTGCAGAAGACACTTGGCGATCGCCTGCTCTTCAAGAATTTGTCCATCACCATTAAGCCTGGCGACCGCATTGGAATCATCGGGCCAAATGGCGCGGGTAAGACCACGCTGATCCGCACCCTGCTTGGAGAAATTCCATTTGATGTGGGAACAGTTCGCCAAAGTCCAAAGTTGCATTCGGGCTGGTTCAAGCAAACGCACGAGCACTTGGATTACACGCTGAATGTCTGGCAATATTTACAGCGCACCGTTCCATCTCGGCCCGGTCTTGGAAAGTTGAATGAGCAAGAGTCGCGCGACTTGGCTGGCGCGTTTTTATTCTCTGGCTACGAACAGGAAAAGTTGCTCGGTGAAATTTCTGGCGGCGAGCGCGCGCGCGCGGTGCTTGCCGGTCTTGTGGCTGGCGGCCACAACTTGCTGGTGCTAGACGAACCAACCAACCATCTTGATATTCCAAGCGCCGAACGTTTGGAGGACGCGCTTTCACTTGATGCCGATGATGGCGGCTACGACGGCGCGTTGTTGCTTGTAAGCCATGACCGCGCGCTGCTAGCGGCCACGTGCGATCGCTTGATCATTCTTGATGGCAATGGAAACGCCACGGTGTTTGATGGCAACTACGACGAGTGGGTGCTCAAGCAAGCGGCGATCGCCAAAGCGGCGGCGGCTTTGCCACAAAAGCCTGCGCCGGCGGCGAAGCAAAGCCAAACCACTAAGCAAAGCACCGCCACCAATGGCGCGGTCGCGAACGGCGCTTCTGGCAACAAACAAAAATCACAATCAAACAACAAGGCAAAATCGCAGAGCGATCCGTTTGCGGCGCTGTCGCTTGAAGAACTTGAAAAGCAAACCGCGAAGTTGGCGGCGGACCTTGAGAAACTGGACAACACAATTGCCAAGCCAGAGACCGCCCGTGATCACAAAAAACTGGCCGCGCTATTGGCTGACCGCGAAAAATTAGTCACGCGTCATCAAGCCTGCGAGCACTCATGGCTTGCGCGCGCACAGTGAATTAAAAAAGTCCGCCTCGAAGTTTCCTCCAAGACGGGCCTGCGGTGGTGGTTTATTCATGCGCACTTTCTCAAGCGCATACATGTTCACTGAAATTTATTTTGCCGCCATCATTAAAACGCTCGCTTCCAGTGCGTCTGCGCTGGCAATCTCCACGGCTGGTTCTTCATAGCTTGCCTCCGCCACGATGACTTGGGTTTCATTTTCCAATATTGAACTTTGAATATCAAATGCCGCATTGGCGCCCACCACAGTGGCCTCTCCAGTGGAGCTATTTCCCTTGAATGTGGTGTCACGAATTTTTGCGCTGGCGTCTAGCACATATATGGCCGCTCCTGATTCAAGCGAGAAGTTTCCTTGCATCATGCATGCGTTCATATCCACATTGCCGCGGTCGCTGTATAGACCGCCACCCCATGCGCCACTCATCACTCGATTCTGAAGCAATGAAACATTGATCAATTGCATCGATCCACCAAGCGCGTACACGCCGCCGCCAAATGTTCCAGCCGCGTTACCCTTCACGGTGCAATCACTCATGCGCACATCGGACTCAGTGGACCATAGACCGCCACCAGCCACGGCCGAGCGGTTTTCTGCAATTACACAACGCATAAATTGCGCCTTGGAATTGAAGACAGACACTCCGCCAGCATTGTTGGTGAATGTGCAATTCACAATCGTCGCATTGCTGCCTTTCACTTCCAGCCCGCGGCCAGTCGCGCCGCGACCATCTTGAATGCGAAATCCATCGATCATGCATTTGGAGTTTTCAACCAAAGCGATTGGACCACCGCGACCACTTCCAAGAATGGATGCAGTTGCTGCGCCGCTGGCGGCTTGAAGTGAAATATTTTTTCCATGAATACGAATGCTCTCGCGGTAATGACCTGGAGCTACAAAGATCACGCTGCCATCGGAGGCTTGGTCAATCGCGCCTTGAATGGTGGCAAAGTGCTCTGGAACCAAGATCACTGTTGCGTTGTTGCCAAGTTGATCTTGCGCGGCATTTGAATTCATGCCATTGGAAATAGTGGTGTTGGCCGCGTTCAAGGAACTCACAAACGCGCCGCGCCACAAAGCCACCAAAGATGCCCCAACCACCAGGGTTAAACTTAAACCCCCAAGAATTGCTTTTTGGCTGTTTGACGTTTGAACGATTCGATTTGTTTGATTGGTGTATTCCATAATCAGCGCCTTTCAAAGTTGACTTCTATTTGCCGTGACAAGCGTCACCGCAACACAACTCCAACACCAACGCGCTGATTTAATTTATTTTTCAGTCCAACCGCCACACTCAGTGTCCCAGTCTGTCGAGCGCGAGCCGCCTCGCATCCAACCCCTTCCCCATCACTCGCTCGCGGTTTCCCGCCGCGGCGAGCCTTGCAAACTTGCGGTCGAACTTCAATCAACCGCAATCTCTTTTCGACACTCGCGCTTTCCCAAACGCAAGCCTCTTTCCAAAACTCACGGGTTCCCGTCCGCGAGTCCTTTCAAACATTCGCGCTTTCCCAAACGCGAACCCTTTTCCAACCTCGCAGGTTCCTTACGCCAGCGAGGCCGTTCCCAACTTGCCTTTCGGACCACCCCTCCGTGGTTCGTCTTGCACTGAAATCAATGTCGAATTTAATTTTCATAAAGCAAATTCCAAGGTGAAATTTTCTAAACTCAGCCGCTTGAAGCCAAAAATCTGACTCTTTTTACAAATTCGGCAGGATTGCCATGCGACTTAAGTCAATTTGCAGAAAAATGCTGCAAAGATGCTCGCATGCATGGTGGACTTCTTCAACACCTGAAACAACTGCCCCGCTTTGTGCGTTGGACAATAATTTTAGTGGGATGCATGCTTGCGCTGCCCGCATGCAAAGAAAATCCTTATCGCTTTGATGTTGTGCCCATGCCTGTGGGCAGCAGCAGTTTAATTCGCGCTGGCTATCACGGCGATCAAAATAGTTGGGCATGCATTGACAAAATCCATGACGAATATTTAACGCAATGGCAATCCATGGTGCAACGGGAAATGACAGGCATTATCGCCTCCATGAGTAAACGCAGTAACCCGTTTGATCCGCGCATGCAAGGATCTTGGATGAAGGATGTGGAATTCATGGAGCAGTTGCGAAAGCGCCACGGAACATTATTGTCGCAACTTTCATTGTTGGACCAAAATTTGTTCGCGCAGTGGAGCGATTGTGTTGGCGCGGATCATGCGGCGGTGATCGAGGGCCTTGCCATGGACCGCGCCATTGCGTGCGCCAAAAGTGTCGCCACTCCGGGCGCGCCATCATTTGTGGACCTGCGAGAAGTTTTGACAAACTTAAAATTCTCGCCAGAACAACGCGCTCTGTTTGATGAACAAATGAGCATCTACGCCCGCGCCTTGCTTCCAGCGGCCAACGCATTCGCGGCGGCGTCCATTCGCCGGCCCATGGATGGCAATGACGATGCCATCAATCTGGCAAAGGGCAAAATTACGGCGCTGAATGTGCGCACTATTGAAATGCTCCAAGGCATCGCGGACCAAGACGTGGTGGATCGTTTCAAGATTGGATTTGTGAATCAAGATTCGTGGAAGCCAACCGATTGGCAGAAGGCCGCCCCACTGTTGATGGTGCGCCTGCCCAACTTGCAACAGACGCAACGAGTTGAGATTGCAAAGATTGTGCTGGAGTGGGAGAAAGAGGATCGCGAACTCGCGCTGCGAATTGCAACCGCCATGTTGCGTGGCAAGGATGATCCGCGCTCTCAACTGGCCAAGGATGCGCGCCAAGAATTGCTGAAGCAACGCAACATGGCCATGATCAAGGTGGCTGGCGATCAATACAAGAATTTTCTCTGGCCACTTCGAAAGCAATCGGGGCAGCAGCTTCGCGACAGTATTTCCGCGCTATTGCCCATGGATTCGCTGGACGATGTGTTCGCCGTGATCACGCTACCGCCGCCCGACCCCACGCCCGATGGCTGGCCCATTCGCAAGAGCACAGAAACATTCGCGCTGTTTCTGCCCCCGGACTTTCAGTCTTGGGTTGAAAGCCGCCTTCGCCCACTGCAACCGCATGGCGACACTGAAACCGCGGTGTCCATCACGCTGCTTGGCGACAGTGTGGAAGCTTGGAACAAAACATTTCAAGAGCACTTGATCAAAATCAAGCAGACCGAGGAACGCATGAAAGAAGCGAGTTCACCGGATATTTCCGTGCCGGAGGCGCAGCGTAGATTGCGCGCGCTTGTGTCGGAGGTGGATTCCGCGCGCAACGCGCTCACCAAAATAGAGGACGACACCATCGCCGAACTGGCGGCGGTGTTGGGCTTGGATCCAAGCGATCCGCGCGTTGAAAGATTGCGCATTGAGCGCGTGGTGGCGGCCGCCAACATTGACTGGCGAAAAATTCCCATGGGCTCCCTGCTGAAGATCGATCGGGAGGCAACCATTGATGTGCCCACCGCTTTCGCGCAGGCCAAACTTTCACCAGAGGCATGCGCCATCACGGACTCGGCGATTATTGACGCGGCGGTTCCGCTGGTTGAAAGTTCCGATCGACTGCGCGCCGCGACTATCGACGCGCTGCGAAGCTTTGTGCTGAACGCAAAAAAAATGACCCTGGAGTACAACTTTGACGAGAAGAACCAAGCGATCGGCGAGGAACTCTTGCACGAGATGATCACATCCGCCACCAAGAGCGTGGACGCCTCGGCGCGCGCGCGCATTGAGATTCAGCACGGAATCCTGCAAGACACTTGCAGCGCTCTTCCAGATGACGACGCGCGGGAACTGAAGCAAGCCTATTGGCGCTTCGCTTATCCGGAAATTTTCTACGACCGCCACCCCGCGGAAAACATGCTTGGGCAGTTCATGTCGGAATTGCCGCAGGATGCAAGCCGCGAACAAGCGAACACGTTGCTGCAAACGCGGCAAAAAGCGCAAGATGAATTGCTCAACCGCATCATTGACGCGCGCAAGTTGTGGGCCAACGACGACTTCTCCATGGGTAAAAGTAATTTTGACCAATTACAACGTCGCGCGCCAGCGTTGGCGATTTTGCTGAACGTGCGTGAAGAAATTAATGTCCGCGCGTTGCGCCAAATGGCGCTTCTCGCAGGCGAAAATTCAAACGCGTGGAGCAAATTGACCGAGTGGGTAGACACGCCTTGGCATTATTCGGCGAACTAATCACGCCACTCAATAGCGAGAAGCGTTGTACTGCTTCATCTTTCGGGACGCCTACGTGCCTTGCCCCGTTCAAGCACGCATTTCGGATTTCAACTTTTTGCCTGGCGCGGGCGATTCATCATCCACCTTCTTGCCGATCATGAGATAGTTGAAGCCGCGCAGATAAAAATTTCCGTCCTCGGCGCCTTTGCGAAACGCGCCGCTTTCCAACTTTGAATTCTTACGCGCCACGCAAATAATATCCACGGGCTGAAACAACTCGCGCATCATGGCGAACAATTCAAACCCAATCGGCATAAAAATGCCCGCGCCTTTACCCGCCTCGCCACGGCGCTTGCGCCACGAATCACTGACATAAATAGCCATGTACCGGCGGTTCTTCAACACGCGGTGCATCTGCTTCAACACCAAATGCATGGCTTGGTAATAGTCGCGTCCACCGTTCTCATCGCCCGCGTCAAGCTTGCCAATGCAACGCGGGTCCTCGGAGTAATTCACATGCGTTGAATACGGCGGATCAATGAAAGCAAAGTCCACGCTTGAATCCGCGATCGGAAGTTTGCGCGCGTCGGCCTGCGCAATGTCCTCGCGCGACGGATCCAAATCAAATGCCACGGGCTTGCGCTCCAGATGCGCGCACACATCAATAGTGGTTCCAGAGCCGCACATGGGATCAAGCACGCTGTCGCCCACGCGCGTGTAGCGGGTCAATAACTGCCACAACACCCACGACGGAGTCGCGCCCACGTAATCCTTGTCGCCCTGCATGGTGACTTTGAAACCATCTTTATCCACGGCGTCATAGTGCTGACTGGGATATTCCCAAAGCGTGGTTGCAAAAACTTTAAGCGCGGGCCGTTGCGTGGGTTTCATGTAGGCGAGTCTATTGCAATTCGAAAAATCTAAAATAGTCATTGCATATTTTGGGTTTGGGTGTCTAGTATGAGTTGCATGCTTGTGCGTTTGACCAAATTCCTGTGCCTGACAATGCTCATCATGGGCAGCATGTCGTTGCGTTCGTTGCATGCCATTGGGCATGTAGATCACTCCAGTCACAATCATGTCGCCAGCATGAACCACGGCGACGCCAGTCATGAACATGAAGCATTCGCCTGTAATTCGGTGCAAAATGATGTTGCGCTGAACAATGCTGATGAGTGCGACCATGACGAGCAACCTGCGCACAATCCGGTCAACGATGACCACTGCGGCATATGCGATGACCTTGCGGTTGCCGCTGTTGACGCCGGGTTGCTGTTTGAACCTCTAGTCATTAAGCGCGTTTGCCATGCGCTTGAAGTGACCCGCGCTGAACTTCCTTGCGATATCAAGTCGCCCAAGGTTGCTTTGGCCAATCCACCGCCATTCATTTAACAACGCCGCACGCAAGCGGATATGTGTGAAGCCGCGCGCAATTTTTGCGCGGCTCTGTGTTGTTTGATCGGTTTTGAAATTGTGCGATTTCAAAACCATATCAGTGAATGGAGAGCGCTATGCAACGACAATTTTTTAGAAAACCCTATTGCGGTTTTACGCTTGTGGAATTACTTGTGGTCGTAGCCATTCTTTCGCTGTTGATTGGACTGTTGGTCCCCAGTCTGAACCACGCCATGAAGACTTCGCGCGTCAGCAACAGTTTGTCGCAGATACGCGGCTTGGAACGCGCGCACATGGCGTACGCCGAAAGCAACAAGGGATTTCTTGCCGACGCCCGTCTGCCTCACGGCGGAGGCGACCAAGGAGCAAATGAAAGTTTTGTCACCACGCTTGCTCCCTACTTTGAGCAAACCGCAGCAATCAAAAGTCCGCTGGATCAAAGCGCGTATTGGTCGGTGAATGACGGCGGCCAAGGGGTTCCCGTGCCTGGCTCCACCAATCGATTTCGAAAAACCAGCTATGGAATTAACAACCACTTGGCGCGGGAATTTTCCGCGTGGGGCGCTGTGGATTCCTCGCGCATCACCGACCGCATTTCACGAATTAAAAATCCCGCGGCCACCGTTCACACCGTGTGCATGGTTGAAACTGGCGACTTCGCCGGAGCCGATCATCCGCATGTGGAGGAATGGGGCGACAGTTCTAGCGCGATCGCCATTGCCTCCACGCAATTGCAAATCAACGCCGCCAGTGGCAAGCCCTACAGCAACAAAAGTGTTTCCACCGACGGCGAGTCCATGAGTCCATGGGGTTATGCCGACGGACATGTTTCAACCGACTCGTTTACTTCGCTCTACCTCAACGAAACATTCAATCAATTTGATCCTTGGGTTTCCTTCAAGCCACACACATCGTGGGAGAAAAATAAATGACCAGCTTTGCGCACACGCAATTGCCAACACAGCCCCTCACGCGGCGCATTCTGTTTCTTGTCGCCACTGTCGCCACATGGATTGCCACGACGGTCCATGCGCAACACGTGGGCGATATTGTTCCCGTTCGCAATGGCGCCGTGATTGAAACGCGTGAATACAACGCAACCGGCGATACGCAATCACAGCGCATTTTTCGCGGCGACTTCGGCGACACAGGCGTTGATCATTTCACATCCAACCCAGGCTATGACAGCGCGGCTGGAAATTTTGCCACTGGAACGCGTCTTGGCATGAACGCGCTGGCTGGACTGAAACAGTGGAACGGCAGCGAATTTGTGCTGGCTACTGGCTTGCGAATGAACATTCGCTATCTCACTTTGCAATTTGATATTCGCGCGAGCGCCATCAATGGCTTTGACTTGCAAGTGCAAAGCAACGGCGGATTTCACAAGCACATGAATATGACCGTGGCCGCCGACACCGCCGAGCTTCCGACCACCGGCGCGTATTTGATTGAGATGGAGTTGTATTCAACTGGATCCACCGCCGCGCGCAGTGAGCCGTTTTGGATTGTGTTCAACGATGGACTTGCAAACGCTGACTTTGATCCAGCTTATGAATGGGCCCAAGCCAATTTGATACCCGTTGCATGTCCAGCGGATTTAAATGGTTCTGGATTTGTGGACAGCTCGGATTTAGGAAGCATGTTGACCGCGTTTGGAACTTCGGAATTTGACATTGACGATTCCGGAATCACTGACAGCGCGGATCTCGGTTCTCTGCTTGGGGCATTTGGAGAATGTCCGTGAAGCACGCCCCAAACACCCTCACGCAAAGTCTCTGCGCACCCAAGGCTTTTCATCAAACGTTCTTGCTTGATTTTTATTTTTCCATTTTTAGGAGCACTAGTATGAAATTATTTCTAAGCGTTGTTTCACTTTCCACGTTGGCATACGCCTCTAGCGCCATGGCCGAAGAAGTTCACGGCGATATCTGGCTTTATGTCAATAGCAATCAACTGGTGACGGGTAGTTACGACCACACCACCGGCGATATTATTTCCCCCAACACGCGCGTGTTTGAGGCGGAGTTTGGCATTGATCCTTTGTTTCCGTTTAGCGGCGATGAACCTGGCTTTGGCGCCGAAAACTCGCTCACTGGCATCACATTCACCATGAATCTTGCCCAAGGCCTAAGCGTGTGGAATGGTTCTGGCTATGACGCGTCGGTCAATACCTTGAACTTTAGTTACGGCTCGCAAAGCACCTCCAGCACCACTGGTGGCTC
>CAIKXA010000027.1 GCA_903831295.1 uncultured bacterium
GCAACAATTTTTGGCTTTGCGACCACTTCCACATACGCAAGGGTCATTTCGATTGGGTGTCATGGATCAATGAAACTCATTGGCGGGCTTGATTTGTAGAATAGCCCCATCCATTCATTCGCCCACGAGTTGTGAAATAGCCCACAAAAAGGCTCTGTTTGGAATTGTCCGTAGGCAAGTAGCGCAATGAAACGCGTCGCGCGGTCAATGGCTTGGTTGGGATTCGCATTCACCACGTGAATGACCGCGCGTGCGCTTGAAATTCAAAGGCAAGCATAGAAAACGAACCGCGTCCAATAATAACGGATATTTTTATCTTTTTTTAAGTTTCCCAAGGCGCAGAAAAATCTCAACTTATAACATAATTAAAGATATTAATATATTGATATAGTGTATGATGTTGATTCATTCGTGCGCCACATGTTGTCGTAAACACTTGAAAAAGCAATGAAAACAAGCACTTTCAATCCGATCGACTCAGCCTTGAATTATCGAGACGTAGCAAAAGCTTCAGTTGTTCTTCGCCAACCGCGCGGTCGTGAGGTGAAGGCGATGCTTGTCTTGGTGGTTGTATTTGTGGTGGTGGGGTTGCTTGGGGTTTCCGCATGGGGTTCCATTCTCAAAGTCAGCACGCGCGTTTCTCAAACTGGTGGCTGGAGCGCCGACATGGATCTGCCAGCTTTGTTTCCCGCCGATCAACCGCCCGAACCTGAACTTGATGGTGCGACCTTTGTGGTGGGCAAGCAACTTTTTGGCGCCACATGCGCGTCGTGTCACGGCATGAGCGGCCTAGGCGTCGCCAATCTTGGAAAGAATTTGGTGATCAGCCGTTGGATGAAGGCGCAATCCGATCTACAGCTTGTTGAATTTATCAAGCGTGGTCGCGGAGTTGAAGATCCGTTGAACACAACCAAGGTGCCCATGCCGCCTCGTGGTGGCAACGCGGCTTTCACGGATGTGCACATCACGCAAATCACCGCCTATCTACGCGGGCTTCAAGATCCTCGGCGAGTGCCCGCAATTCTTCCAACTCCGGCGCCGTTGGTTTTGCCTGCCGCGCTTCCAACTGGACCAATGGCGTCTTTGCCGGGCATTGATGATTCCGAATACGACGCGTCATCAATTCGCGAAGGACAAAAACTTTTCATGGCCTCATGTGTTTCATGCCACGGTCCCGATGCGCGCGGAATTGCGAAGCTTGGAAAGGATCTTGTAAAAAGTCCATTCTTCAACGCCACGGATGATGAAAAAATGTTGGCGTTCATGAAATCTGGTCGCCCTGCGAGCGATCCCGCCAACACCACCAAGGTTGATATGCCTCCTAAGGGCGGCAATCCCGCGCTCAGCGAAGAGGGACTTGGATCGATCATCGCGTATCTGCGCTACATGCATGAGCAGGACAAAAAACATGGCTGACAAATTTCTTGACACCCCGCGTGGGGCTTTGAATGCACTCATTTACAGAGGAAACACAATGAAAAATAGACAATTAAAATTCGCGCTCGCACTCGCAAGTCCGCTCGCATTTTTGTTCGCGGTCGGTGCTCCGATACCAGTGATCGGATTCAGTCTGGCGCGATCAGTGATCGCGGCTCCATTGCAAGCGCCAGTCGAACAGGCACCGCCCGAGTCCAAGAAGAAAAAGAAAATTGGCGCGGCTAAAGAAGAGAAGGCCGTGGAATTCACGCCCGCCAATTTCGCGGAGATTCAGAAACTCGCCAACGATCGCAAACTCACTCCGGACGATTTGCTGGCAGCGGCGAAAACCTATCAACCCAGTGGTCGCCACGACGAGTACATCATGTTCGCATCTGGTGGCCATAGCGGTCAGATGTTTGTGATCGGTGTTCCATCCATGCGCTTGCTTCGCAGCATCGCTGTCTTTACTCCGGAGCCATGGCAAGGATATGGCTACGGCGTTGGCGAAGATGTTCTGAAGGAGGGCGATATTCCTGGACAGGAATTGCGTTGGGGCGACACCCATCATCCCGCTCTCAGTGAAACCAAGGGCGACTACGACGGTGAATTTCTTTTCATCGGCGACAAGGCCAACGCGCGTCTTGCGGTCATTGATCTGCGCGACTTTGAGACAAAGCAAATTGTGAAAAACCCAATCACCATGAGTGATCACGGCGCGGCATTTGTAACGCCCAACACGGATTATGTAATCGAGGGAGGCCAATACGCGGTGCCATTTGGCAACGCCTACGCAACGGCCGAGGAATATCAGAAGGCGTACCGCGGAATGGTCACCTTCTGGAAGTTCGACCGCGCCAAGGGTCGCATTGATATTTCGCAGTCTTTTGCCTTGGAATTGCCTCCTTATTGGCAGGATTTGTTTGACGCCGGCAAGTTGGCGAGCGATGGTTTGATCTTTGGAAATTGTTTCAACTCCGAGCTGGCTACTGGTGGCATTGAATTGAACAAGCCTCCATTTGAAGCCGGCACCACGCAACGTGACATGGACTATCTCCACATCATCGACACAAAGAAAGCCGAGGCCGCGTTCAAGGCGGGCAAGTTTGAGAAGGTCAACGGATTCCCCGTGATTAAAATTGAGACGCTCATTGCTGACCAAATTCTTTTCTTCGCGCCGGAACCAAAGAGTCCCCATGGCGTCGACGTCACGCCCAACGGTCAGTATGTTGTGGTCGCGGGCAAGCTTGATCCGCATGTCACCGTGTACTCAACATCCAAAATCAAGGCGGCGATCGCCGATAAAAAGTTTTCGTCGAAAGATTCATACGGCATTCCAATTCTTGATTTTGACGCAGTGATGGAAGCGCAAGTTGAACTGGGCCTTGGGCCATTACACACGCAGTTCGACGACAAGGGCTACGCCTACACGTCGCTCTTTCTTGATTCAGCTGTGGCTCGCTGGACACTTGGCGGCGAGTATTCGTCGCTGCATCCAGAGCCACCATGGAAGTTGGTCACTAAAACTCCAGTGCAATACAACATTGGACATTTGTGCGCCGCTGAAGGCGACACCGTGTCGCCCGATGGCAAGTACTTGATCGCAATGAACAAGTGGGCCATCGATCGATTCTTTCCAACTGGTCCATTGCTCGCGCAAAACTTCCAACTGCTTGACATCATGCAAGGCGGCGCCGCAATGCCCGTGTTGTATGACAGTCCAATTGGTGTTGGCGAGCCGCACTATTGCCAGATGATCAAGGCCGACAAGTTGCATCCGTGGACCATCTATCCAGAAATTGGTTGGGATCCACAAAAGCAAGCGATTGATCCATTGGCTCCAAAGGCTGGGCAAGAAAAAGTTGTCCGCAACGGCAAGGAAGTGGAAGTGTTCATGACCGCGGTTCGCAGCCACTACTTCCCGGAAAATGTTGAAGTGAATGAGGGCGACAATGTGACATGGCACATCACAAGTTTGGAGCGAACCATGGACGCCACTCACGGATTTTGCATTGGTGGTTACAACATCAATCTCAGTCTGGAGCCAGGCGAGGCGGCAACGTTCCGTTTTGTCGCCAATAAAGCCGGCGTATATCCCTATTACTGCACGGAGTTCTGCTCCGCGTTGCATTTGGAAATGGCTGGATACTTCCGCGTAAAGCCCGCGGCGAAGTAAGTTTTTAATCGCGCCCGCGTGAAGTGAAAACTTCACGCGGGCTTTTTGGCGCGTCCCGAGCATCACATCAATAGGCGGAAACACATCATGACATCAGTCAGTTTCATTTCAAACATTCTTGGTCCGCGTGTTTCATCCAACGATTTGTTGGGTCGGCGAATGCATTTTGTCATACCAACAATCATGTTGTCGTTGGCGCGACTCGCGCTGATCATTTCCGTTTTTCTGCCTTATTGGCACATGACACTCGAGGCGCCGCAATATCCAAATGGTCTCGAGCTCACCGCGTATGTCAATCATCTCGAAGGCGATGTGCGCGAAATTGACGGACTGAATCATTACATTGGCATGCGCAAACTGAACGATGCCGCGTCGCTTGAGCGCGCGTTGGGAGTGTGGATGGTCATCGCCATGGTTGTGCTGATAGAGATGGCCGGGCTTGTGCACACCAAATGGGCGCTTCTGTTGGTCATTCCCGCGTTGCTGTTTCCAGTGGGATTTCTCGTTGATTTGCAGTTCTGGCTCTACTCGCACGGGCACAATCTAGACCCAGCCGCGCCACTTTCCTCCAGCGTGAAGCCGTTTGTTCCGCCGGCGCTTGGCGTCGGCACGATTGGTCAATTCAGAACAATCGCCAGCGCGGAAGCGGGTTGGTATTTCGCGTGCGTCAGTTCGCTGTTCGTGGCCGCCGCGCTTTTCTTTCATCGGCGCGCCTTTAAACCGCTCTTTGACAAAATGCAAATTGCGAAAGCGGGCGGTTGAATCACATGACGTCGTGCGTATTTATTTTTGCGACGATTAGTTTTGCGTGGCTTCAGCCACCAACGTCAGTTGGCGCCAAGATTACGCCTCAAATGAAAAACACAATTCCAATTCCAAATCCATTGCAGGAAAAAATTCGAGCCGCCGCGCCTGGCGACACAATCAACGTTGCCGCTGGCGTGTACCGCGGCGAGCTTGTGATTGACAAGCCAATCAAACTTGTTGGGCAGGGCCGCCCAACATTGGATGGCGGCGGCAACGGGGACATTGTCACCATCACCGCCCCGGGCGTTGAGTTACGCGGATTTCGCGTGAGCGGCACTGGGATTGATTTGGACAAGGAGAATTGCGCCATTCGCGTGAAGGCCCCGCATACCACCATCGAGGACAATTTTCTCGAGGACGTTCTCTTTGGAATCGACTTGAAGGAGTCGCCAGATTCGGTGATTCGCGGCAATCACATTGGAGGCAAGGCGCTTGATATCGCGCGCCGCGGTGACGGCCTTCGCTTGTGGCGCGCGGATCGCACGCTTGTGGAGGGCAATGAAATTCACGACGGCCGCGACGCGATCCTGTGGTATTCATCCGGCGTGATCGTGCGCAACAACAAGTCGCACCACTGCCGTTATGGATTTCATCTCATGTTCTCCAACGGCGTCACGATTGAGCAAAATGATCTCTTTGATAATTCAGTCGGCGTGTATTTCATGTACAGCTCAAAATTAAAATTGATCGGCAATCGCATGTTGCGCAATCGCGGGCCCAGTGGCTACGGACTTGGTTTGAAGGAGACTGACGACTACTTGATCAAGGGAAATATTTTTGTGGGTAATTGCGTGGGTATTTACATTGACGGTTCGCCGTTCGCCACGCCCAATTCCGGGTTGCTTACCGAAAATACTTTCGCCGCCAACGATATTGGCGTGACCTTTTTGCCATCTGTGAAGGGCAATCATCTGTGGGCAAATAGTTTCATTGATAATTTCGAGCAAGTCTCCATTCTTGGGCGCGGCGAACTTACAGGCAATGAATTTGACCGCGAGGAGCGCGGAAATTTTTGGAGCGATTATCCCGGCTACGACCGCGATGGTGACGGCGTGGGCGAGGCCAATTATGAATCGCGGTTGCTCTTTGAAAATCTCACAGCGCGCGAGCCAAGTCTGCGTCTGTTCATGTTTAGTCCCGTGCATCAAGCCGTTGATTTTGTGGCACGCGCGGTTCCCGCGGTTCGCCCTGAGCCAAAGTTCACCGACTATTACCCGTTGATCGAGCCACCCGTAAAGCACGGCGTTGATCTTGCAACCGCCGCGCCGCGCGCCATGGCGGCGTTAAGTGCGTCATTGTTATCGCTGGCGCTTGGCGTGTTGGCTATTGTTTTTGCAGGACCAGTGCGCGACGCGTTGCGTGATCGCGCCCATTTTCGCGCGCGCGCCATTGGGGGTATCGCATGATTTCTATTGAAGGCGTCAGCATGCGCTTTGGTCGATTCGCTGCTGTTGATCATCTTTCACTTTCAGTTGCCGCGGGTGAATCACTGGCGCTGTGGGGCCCAAATGGCGCCGGGAAAAGCACCATTATTCGTTGCGTGCTTGGTCTCTATCGCTACGGCGGAACAATTCGCATTGGTGGTCTTGATGTGCTCCGCCATGGAAAAGATGCGCGCAGGCTTATTGGTTACGTGCCGCAGGAGATTGGTTTTTACGACGATCTTCGCGTGCATGAGGCCGTGCGATTTTTTGGCGGACTCAAGTGCGTCACCGTGCGCGATCCAGAAACAATTCTTGATGGCGTTGGTCTCAGCGGCCACGCTGGAAAACGCATTCGTGAACTTTCTGGCGGAATGAAACAGCGTCTGGCGTTGGCGGTGGCTTTGCTTGGTGATCCGCCCGTTCTGGTTTTAGATGAGGTCACCGCAAGTCTTGATGCGGTTGGCCGCGATGAACTTGTTGGGTTGCTCGGAGGTCTTGCGCGGCAGGGGCGCGCCATGTTGTTCGCATCACATAGACAGGATGAGGTGCACGCGCTTGGCGATCGCGTGGCCATTCTTGAGCGCGGCAAACTTGTGCGCCAAGGTCCGCCAAGCGAAATGCTTTTGGCTGGCGAGCACGCTGGGCATTTGAAATTTCACGGGGAGGTTCACCATGTTTGATCCCAACAAGCTCGATTCAAAATCAGCCGTCAAAATGTCAAAATCAACATCAACCGCTAGGCCATTGCCCGCGTCGTCGCGTGAGTCAACGCCAACCTCAACACCAGCTTTTGTCGCAACCGCGCGCGCGTTGTGCGTCCCCATGCGCGCGCCATCATTCGCTTCAAATGTATTTCGCCTTGCCGCGCGAGAATTGCGCGACGCCGCACGCAGCAAATGGTTTTTGTTGTACACCGCTGCGTTCGTGGCGCTAGGCCTTGGCGTGTCGTATGTTTCCGCGGCCAGTTCGGGCGGCACCGGACTTTCAGGTTTCGGCCGCACCACGGCGGGCCTTATCAACCTTGTCATTCTTGTGGTGCCACTCATGGCGCTTAGCGCTGGCGCGGGATCAATCGCGTCGGACCGTGAACGCGGCATGTTGGCGTACATGTTGGCGCAACCCATCACACGGCTTGAATTGCTGCTGGGAAAATTCACCGGACTCGCCACAGTTCTTCTCACTTCAATTTGTTTGGGCTTTGGCGTGTGCGCGGGAATATTGGCGTGGAAAGGTTTACGCGCGGACCCCGTGGCGCTGGCTTCATTGGTGGGACTCACATTTCTATTGGCCATGGCCATGTTGGGCACGGGGCTTCTCATTTCCGTCATCACGCGCAAAAGCAGCGTGGCCATGGGAGTGGCCATATTCGCTTGGTTAACCCTGGTTTTTGTAAGCGATCTTGGATTGATGGCCGGCGCTGTCGCGCTGCGAATGAGAATTGAAAATCTATTCGCGCTGAGTCTGTTGAATCCAATGCAGGTTTTTAAAATGTGGGCGCTGGTAAGCGCGGACACATCGCTGGATGTTCTTGGACCAGCCGGTTTATATGCCACGGACACGTGGGGCGGGGGCGTGGTGTGGATTTTTGCCGCCGCATTGTCGTTGTGGATTGTGCTGCCGCTTTCGGTTGCGGCGTTTCTATTTTCAAGGAGGTCGCCAATATGAATCAAAATATTTTCTGTTTCAGTTGCACAAGTATTTTTCTATGCGCGGTGTTCGCCATCACGTCGCCTGGGTGCAGCAAGCCGGAGCCAACCGGACCGCCAGAGATACGACTCGGTCGCGACGAATGCTCCGGTTGCAAAATGAGTATTGTTGATCGTCGATGCGTGGGGGCGTTGCTTGCGAGTGATACCAACGGCCTGCAAGTGTTTCTCTTTGACGACATTCATTGCATGATGAACTTTCAGAAAAATCGCACCGATTTGCGGATCACGCAGATATTCGCCCAGGATTATCGAGAGAATCAATGGCTTGCCATGGACAAAGCGATATTGCTTAAAAGCGCCACGGCGCACACGGCGATGGGTTCTGGAATTATCGCGTTGAATAATCAAACGCATGCTCAAGAAGCGGCCTCCGAATTCGGCGGGCAAGTGCTTACATGGAATGCGCTTCTTGCTTTGGAATCCAGCAAGCCTTGAATCTCGGATCACTTGTCCAAGATCATTTACAAAAATAATTAATATAAAGATATTTCTATCAAGATTTCGTGATATCTTCGCAAACAAGGAGTCTCACCATGAAGACAACGAAGGGCATCATTCATCGATCCGTGCTCAATCCAGTTGAAGTGCAAGTAGCCCGCATTGCGCTGGCGCGCTTTGAGGATCCTTCAATCACTGATTTGAATGTGGATTCTATTTTTGTGAATCAATATCACGCCGCATACGATCCGCGCGACCATCACATTTGGAGCCGTTTATGCAAGCAGCAACGCGAGTATCTTTCTTTGCATGCCAGCGAACTTTGGCTCGCGGGCGCGGTCGCGCTTGAATTTGATCAAGACCGTGTTCCTGTGGTCACTGAAGTTTCAGAGCGTCTCAAAGCGATCACGGGATGGCAAATTCGTGCGGTGACTGGCTATTTGCCGGCGCGCGCTTTCTTTGGATGTCTCGCTCGCAAAATTTTGCCCGTCACCGTGGTTGTCCGTGATCCAACGCAAGAGGGATATTTGCCCGAACCCGACGCGTTCCACGATATGTATGGTCATGCGCCGTTGTGCGCCGACAAAACCCTGGCGAAGTTGCTTGAGCGATTTGGCCGCGTGGGTGTGAACGCGGACGCGGAGCAATTGCAGCGCCTAACCAATGTGTTGTGGTTTACCATGGAATTTGGCCTTATTCGCGAAGATTCAAAGGTGCGAATTCTTGGCGCTGGCTTGGTTTCTTCGCCAGATGAATCGCGCCACTGCTTGCAGCCGTACAAGGTTCAGTTGAACGCGTTTGATTCAACCGAAGTTGCACAGACATCATTTGAAATTGACCAGTTCCAGCCCAAGCTTTTTATTCTTGAAAACCTTCAGCAAATTTCTGATTACCTAGACGAAGAAGGCGCGCCAAATGCAACGTGTGGCGGCGCATGTAAAAATGGTGGGGCATGTTCTGGCAAGGCGCATCATGATCATCACAATCATTCTCCTGTCGCAACAGTCACGCCAACAATTTCTGGCAACGCGCGCGCGGCAAGTGAATCCACCAACCCTCAACGCCCTGCTGCAAGTGTCGTTGCGCATTCCAATTCCGCCAACGCGCTTGATCTTCTTGGCGTGGATCACATTCGCATGCATGTTGGCAACGCGTTGCAAGCGCGCACTTTTTACGGCGCCACGTTTGGATTTACGGCGGACCAATACAGTGATCTCACCACCGGAAGCCGTGATCAGGCTTCGCACCTCATGGTGCAGGGCGACATTCGCCTTTTGCTCACAACGGGTCTTGCGCCAACACATACGGCCGGACTGGATGTTGCGCGCTACGGCGACGGTGTTGCCGACATTGCATTCACCGTGCGTGACGCGGAGGCGGCGTACAAGCAAGCGCTTCGCAATGGCGCTAATAGCGCCTATGAACCAACGGAAATTCTCAGCGGGAACAATGTGCTTGTGACCGCTGGTATCCGGGCTTTTGGTCGTTGCGTGCATAGTTTGGTGAGTCGCCGTGGCGCGTGCGGCGACGCCAACGGAACCGTGGGCGAATTGTTCTCGCCCAACTTTCGCAAAGTTGGCGCGGATCCATTGAACACTCTCAACATGGAACGTCCGTGTGGACTTGTGGCGCTGGACCATTGCGTGGCCAATGTTGGCCTGGGTCAAATGAATCAGTGGGTGGATTGGTACAGCCAAGTTCTTGGTTTCAAACTATTCAAGCATTTCGACGACCGCGACATCTCCACAAAATATTCCGCGCTTATGTCAAAGGTGATGGACGGCGGGCGCTGCTTGGTAAAAATTCCAATTAACGAGCCCGCGCCTGGTCTGCGCAAAAGCCAAGTTCAGGAATTTTTGGATTGGCATGATGGCACCGCAGGCGTTCAACATATGGCGTTTCGAACTGGCGACGCGCTTGCGACGGTTCGTGAATTGCGCCGCCGCGGCGTCGCGTTCTTGGCGTTGCCCGACGCGTACTACGAACGGGTGTGGGAACGCGTTGAAGGCGCGCTTGGTCGACCAATCGATGAGCCGCACGCGCTTGTGAAATCTCTTGGTCTGCTTTTGGATTCTGACGACGAGGGATATTTATTGCAGGTCTTCACCAAGCCCGTGCAGGATCGACCAACATTGTTCGTGGAAATCATTGGACGCAAGGGCGCAAAAGGCTTCGGAAAAGGCAATTTTAAAGCACTTTTTGAGGCCCTTGAACTGGAGCAAGAGCGTCGGGGCAATCTGTAAATAACAACTTTGATCACGCACACTCGTTCACTCACGTAACACATTTTTAAGGAGCATCGCATGTGCTACTACATTTCTCGCGGAAGCATTCCTCACAAACGCCACACCCGCCACATGGTCAATGGACAACTTGCCTTTGAGGAGGTGTTTGGCACGGAAGGTTTTTCCGGCACCATGAGCACCATCTATCACAAGCACGCGCCGACGGCGGTGGAGTCGTGTGAAATTGGTCGTGTGGTGGAACCAACATATGTGCAGTCGCGCGTGTTGCGCATGCGGCATTTAAAAACGCAAGACATGCTTCCAAATGGTGATCCAATTTCTGGCCGCAAGGTGTTGCTTGGCAACGCCGATGTTGAAATCTCCATGTGTGTTCCAAACGAGCGCATGCCCACGCTATATAAAAATGGACAAAGCGATGAATGTATTTTCATTCAAAGCGGCTCGGGCACCATCACCACCATGTTTGGCAAACTCACCATGGAGCCACGCGACTTTGTTGTTATTCCAAAGGGCACGATTTACCGGATGGATTTCGACAAGCCGATAGCCGCCGCTGGCGCGCGCTTTATCACCATGGAATATGTCAACGGCTCACACATTCAAGCGCCGCCGCGATATCGCCAAGGTGGCGTTGGGCAATTCCTAGAGAACAGCCCATATTGCGAGCGTGATATTCGTGCGCCCAATGGCGAATTCGGCACGCCAGCCACCGCCATGGTTGATGGCATGTATGAAATAATCGTGAAAGCCCGAGGTGCGCTGCATAGTTTTCGCTACCTGCACGATCCAATGGATATTGTTGGTTTTGACGGTGTTTGCTGGCCATATTGTTTCAACGCCATGGACTTCGCACCCATTGTTGGCCAGTTGCATTTGCCGCCTCCTGTGCATCAAGTGTTTGAAGGACACAACGCGGTCATTTGTTGTTTCTGTCCGCGGCCGCTTGATTTTCATCCCAATGCAATTCGTGTTCCGTACGCGCATTCAAACATTGACAGCGATGAGGTCATGTTCTACGCCGAGGGTCGCTACCCCGCGCGCCGTGGAATATCGCAAGGTTCAATCACGTTGCATCCCCTTGGTATTCCGCACGGTCCGCATCCAGGAACAATCGAGGCGACATTGAATCAGCGCTCCACCGATGAACTCGCCGTTATGTGTGACACGTTCCGTCCACTGGCGCCTACGCAAGAGGCGTTGGCGGTGGAGGATGAAGCTTATTTCTCGAGTTGGTGCGCTCCAAAAACAAAAGCGTTGGTGCAGCAACACGCTTAATCAACCAAGCTCAATTGTGTATTGATGATTCGCCCCATTCATCGCTTGATGAGTGGGGCGATTTTATTTCAAGCGCGATCAATTACGTTTTATGCGCAAGCCACAGTGGCACAACTGCGCCTAGATATTCCATAAATTTCCATAAACCCACACGATGCTCCACCACGCCATCGCGATTGGCGCGCGCCTCTGGAAACGCAATTCCCACGCCAAATAAACCTGGGGCAATCGTGCCATTCTTTGGGTTGTATTGCAAATCCATTTCGCCGTCCACGCTGATCAGGCGCGGCGTAAATCCCACCGCGTACACCGCCTTGGTGCAGTCCGGCAAATGCTTGGCGTGATTTTCTGGCGTGGAGAGCACGCGATCTAAATTCCCGGGGCAATTCACATCAATATTCTCGCGCGCCCATTGCGCGGTTGTGCCCTTCAAGCCAGTGTCGTCGTGGCGAATCCATCCATCCAAATATTCCGCGTAGCGGATGGGATTTCTATAAAAGTTCACCACGCGTTTCACGCCACAGCGTTCCAGCAGACATCGAATAATTAATATTGCGGAGTGCGACGCGCCGAACACCGCCACGGTGTCCGAAGGCAGAAAGGATTGACTCAGTCGTTGCGCATTCAGAGCGTCTGTGACAGAAACTTCTTTAACCCCAGGCAGGTGGAGCGACTTTGGTTGCGAGCCAAGGGCCAAAGCAACATTGTGCGAAGTGATCAACGAACTCTCCAGCTCAATTTCCCACGCGCTCGTATGCGCAAGAGATTTGTGGGATTTCAATGCGCTCGCATGTTCTTGAATGCAAACAACTTGTTCGCGCAATTGATCGGTCACCCATTGCAGTGGGTCAGCCATGCAGCTTAGTTCGCACGTCTTCAGCGGATCCATTTCATGCAGCGCAAATTTCTGCATGCACTGGTCGTAGTGGAACGACTTGCATTCATTTAGAAATTTTATGAACAATCCAACGCGCGTATTGCTGGAAACGCAGCGCCACTTTGTGCCAAAGTCGCCAACTGTGAAGTGTGGATCAATCCAAGCAATGCTTTTGCCGTTCACGCCAGCGTCGAGCAGGCGGCCAACGGTAGCTATGCCAGCTGGTCCCGCGCCAATAACAGCCCATTCAAATTGCGCGCCGTGGTTGTGTGTTGATTCTTTCATGGTGCCGCTCAAACAAAGCATAGATTGCGTTTTGATCGGATGTTTTGTCGGTAATTCGTAATTTACGTTTATTTATATGTGTCAAAATAAAACCGCCCGTGACACGCAAGGCGCCACGGGCGGTTTCCCAAAATCAGTAACACGCGCATCTCAGCGCGCGCAATTCGCGACAAACTCCAAGCCGCTCAATTCTTTTTGCCGCGACCACGGCCTCGTTCGCCCCGTGGTGGAACTGCCGCGCCAACTACACCCACGCCAGGAACCGTCACGGCCGCATTTGTATTTTGCGCCGCGCCAACACCCGCGCCACTCGCACTCGGATTTTGCGCGCCGCCACTTGCGCCACTGCCGCCACCACCCGCATGTTCCGCCCTCAACTTCTGCGCAATCTCCGCGTCATCAGCGGCCTCATCCATACGCATGCAGTGAACCTCACTTCTGCGAAACGCCACAGACCTATTCGCAACCCGTTCCCACATTTCGTTCGAGCCCGCTGTGTTCTTTCTAAAGAACGCCGCGTTGCTCGCGTCAATATTTAAACTACTGCTGTCACTGATGGCGCTTTCATCCGCGCTTAAAAACACAAACTGCCAGCCCGCCTCTTTCGCTTCCGCGATCATCTTGCGCACTTGCGCGCCGGTGAACTCGCGGCTGGCGTTCTCTTGTCCATCAGTCACAATCACCATTACAATTTTCTTGGGCCGCAACGCCTCGGGCAACGTGCCCAGGCTCGCCTTCAAATCATTTATGCCACGGCCCACCGCGTCGTACAACGGAGTGCTTGCACGCGGCATGTATGTTTGCCCCGTTAAATCAGGCACCATTTGAATGTCGGTGAACTTGTGAATCACTTCAAATGGGTCCTGACTATCAAACTGAACCAGCGTGAAAGTTGCGGGTGTTGGCAGCGACTTCTGCGCCGCGATGTAACTGTTAAAGCCGCCAATGGTGTCTTGCTTGATGCTTTCCATGGATCCCGTGCGGTCCAAAATCATGCAGATGTGCGTGCGATCGCCTTGTGACTTGTCTTGTGACTGCGTCATGCGTGTCCCCTTAGGTTGGTGTGAAACAAATTCAATTGGCTTGAACCAACATGGCTCTGCCCCTGGTGAGTGGGGACACAGTAGGCGTGAAAAAACAAAAGTCAATACGCAACACAAAACATTTCACGCAATTGCCACTGCTTCCCCTACAGGGAAGAAATTTTTTATTTTTTTAGAATTTTCCACGCCACAAAAAAATTTCACCAGCCACAATCTTAAAATTTCGCGAATTATTTCAGAATAAGTGTCACACTTTCACCGTTCCACTTTCCGTTAAAGCTTTCCACAAATCCGTTCTCTCACGGACTGCCAAGTTTCATAAAGAGCGTCTTCACTCCAACATGCGCAAGCCAATCACGCACCACATGCGCCGTGAATTAGACAAGCACCGGTTGCACTCGGTATTCAGAACTTCCGCAAGCGCATCGGCAATTGCAAAAAGTAAAACCCACTGCGAGTAGATCGAACAAGCCTTAGTGCGGTACCGCGCCAAAGCCGCGCAGATATTCAGCAAGCGGATTTGCGAGCAACCAGGGCGCTACACCAATCAGCACCAGAAGACCA
>CAIKXA010000028.1 GCA_903831295.1 uncultured bacterium
GCCACGCACGTAAATGCGCGGCATTGTCTTGCCACGGAAATTGCTTAAATTCGGCGCGCAGTGGCTCATTGGCGGTGCGCGGAAAATTACTCAGCACGTTGTAGCCAAAGTCGCGCCAACCAAGCTCGGCGCGAAATTTTTCGGCGTTGTCGCGAAATGTTTTTGTCTCATCGTTCATGCGCGTTTGCGTTGCCAGCCACACGCGGCGCACGGAAATTTCACCAAAGTGCAAATGCGCGCTCAACAAACTTGTGCCGCGAACGCCTGGAACATCGCGGCCCACGCTGTAGTCGCCAACCGCTTGCTTTAAAAATGCCCGCACGTTGGCCGCGCCGCCAGCCTCGCCAGGCGTCCACGCGTCGGCAAGGCCTTTTATCCATGGCTTGTTGGGTAGCAATTGTAAATCGGAAAGTTCAAGCGACTTGGGCCATTGCGTTGGCGGCGTGATTTTTGTGGGCGCGGTGCGCGGCGCATCAGGCGCGGCAAGCGAGCGACAATTTTTCCAGAAGGGCGTGAATACTTTGTAGGCCAAACCGCTGCCTGTACGAATGACATCTGGATTAAACAACAAAGAAGATTCAAAGCGATGCAGCGAAATTCCGCGCGACTGCGCCGCGGTTTGCAAGGCTTCTTCTTGCTCGCGCACCCATGGCTCATAGCGGCGGTTGAAAGTGATTGATGTGGCACCACTTTCTTTGGCAAGCGCCATTAACTCTTTCACAGTGTCGCCACTGCGCAAGATCAAGCGCGAACCCTTGGCGCGCAGCGATGCGTCAAGCGACTTGAGGGATTCATGCAGCCACCATTTGCTTGCGCCAGCGGGCGCCCATTTGCCTTCACGCGCAATGTCTAGGCAATACACCGGAATCACGGCGTTGCCAGCGGCCACGGCAAAACCTAATGCGGGTTGATCATCAAGTCGCAAATCAAGTTGAAACCAAACAATGGTCGCGCTCATTATTTTTCCGTGGTTGAAGTGGAATTCTTTTTCATTCTGCCCAATTCAAATCGCAATACGGATTCTAATTTGGGAAAGTCAAAACGGAATCCATGCTCAAGTAATTTCTTTGGTTGCACAAACGCGCCCTGCAAAAGTAATTCTTCGCCCATCTCGCCAAAGATGGCGCGCACAACAAATGCTGGAAGTGGCGCCAAGAATGGCCGATGTAGCACGCGCGCAAGCACGCGCCCAAAGTCGCGGTTGGATAGTGGCGCAGGCGCGGTGGCATTCAGTGCGCCAGAAATATTTTCATTGTCAATCGCAAATGTGATCGCGGCGATCAAATCATCCAGCGCAATCCAGCTCATACCTTGGCGACCGCCTGCAATTGGACCGCCCGCGCCCAACAGAAATGGCGTGAGCAATTTCGCAAGCACGCCGCCTTGCGCGCTAATGACAATGCCAATGCGCATGTGCACAACGCGAATACCCGCGTCGCTTGCGGCTTGCGTTGCCGACTCCCATTCCTTGCAAATTTGCGCCAAAAATCCCTCGCCAAGCGCGGAAGTTTCATCAAAAGGTTTGTCATCTCCTGCGCCGTAAAAGCCAACTCCGCTGGCGCAGATCAACACCTTTGGTTTATTTTTCAAACGCGCAAGCGCTTGGCACAACTGACGCGTTCCATCCACACGGCTGGAAAGAATGAGTTTCTTGCGCTGCTCGGTCCAGCGACCGCCTGCGATATTTTCACCTGCCAAATGCACCACAGCGTCGCAGCCTTCCAATTTGGCAAGATCAAATTCGCCGCTGGTTTGATTCCAGAAAATATCGCTGTCGCGCGCACTATTTGTTGTGCGAACAATGCGCCGCACAGTTTCGCCGGCGCAACTTAAAAAACCGGCGAGTTGCCGACCAACCATTCCAGTGGCGCCACTGATGGCCACGGTTTTGGTGGAGTGACTTGGTCTCTCTGCGCCTCGGCGCAAATCATTGAACGTGCGCGCATGACGAAATTGAAATTGCCGGTTGAGTTCGCCGCGAATAAATCCAGCGCCAAACCAGCGACCAAGCGGCGGAAAGGGCTCTTGATAATTCACGCAATCTTCCAGCGTGCTCTTACCAGATTCAAGCGGTTGAAAGCGATGCTCGTGCACCCATTTGTGAAACGGGCCCTTCTGTTGCGTGTCGCGAAAGCCTTTGCCCGGCTCCACGCGGTCATGAATGGCGTGCCAATGAATTTTCACGGGGCCCTTGCGCAACTCAATCACAACCAAGCTGCCATTGGCAAGTGGACCGGAAGTGCGGATCACGCGCGCATTTTCCCACGGCGGTATCAAGCGAGTGAGCGCGCCTTCACGAAAATGCCACGCCGACAATTCATCGGCGGACACGGGCATTTCACTTCGTTGATTGAGCGTGGACATGGTGGGATGAAACTGTAGGTCAATTTTACACTTGAGCATGCGCGTTGGCATTTAAAAAATCACATGACTTTTTTCCATCGCAAGCGCTTTATGCTTCGCCGATGCTTCTTGAATGGATGCAGCAACTCCAAACACAAATATCCAAAGTCATCGTAGCATTCACCACACATGGACCACTCCGCAATGATCGATCTGCGTTTGTCAGAAAGCCGCAAAGCCATTGACGCATTGGCCGCGCAGAAAGTGCGCGTGAATACTGCGATTGAATTGCTTACCAACACGCTCAAAGCCGGAGGAACGGTGTTCACCTGCGGCAATGGTGGTTCCGCCGCGGAGGCGCTGCACTTGGCGGAGGAATTGACCGGCCGCTACAAAATAAATCGCGCCGCGCTTCGGGCAATTTCATTGTGCGCCGACCCAACCGCGCTGACATGTATTGCCAATGATTTTGGCTTTGAACAAGTGTTCGCGCGCCAACTCGAGGCGCTTGGACGCGCCGGTGATTTGCTGGTTGTGTTTTCCACCAGTGGCAAAAGCCCCAACTTGCTGCGCGTTCTAGAAGTGGCCAAGCGCTTGAACATTTCCACATTGGGACTTCTTGGCCGCGACGGCGGTCCAGCCTTGGCGCACTTCACCCACGCGCTTGTGATTGAAGGCGTGGACGGCGCCGCCATTCAAGAGGCGCATCAAATGATCATGCATATCTTGTGCGAGGCGTGCGAACACTTCAGCGCTCCTGTGCGTTGACGGCTTTCACATGACGCGTCTGACAGATCTTGTATCTACACTTTTTGCAACTACAAAGCAACAATGACAACTTCCAATCCATCATCTGATAATACAACTGGCGATTCGTACAACTCTTCAAGCAGCGCTTCCGCCGTGCGAACAGGATCGCTCTTTGGAACCATCATGTGCCGCGGAATTGTTCCCGCGTGGTTGTTCACCGGCGCGTTGGTGAAATTGCTTGACGGCACCCCCGCGCTGCTGCCCAAGCCAGTACGCGGCATCTACACATGGATGGCTAACTTGTATGGCATGGGCGCGGAGGCGGACTTAACGCGCTTCTTTGACATAGCGCTACGCGGCACAATTTCAATGGAATTCACGCTGGCGGCCGCCATGCTCTTGTTGCCAAAATTCAGCCGCGCCCTGGCCGCGTTGGTGTTGATGCTCTTTGTGGGCATTCTTACAAGCGTGGTTATTTCTGGCGACGCAAGTTGTGGATGCTTTGGAAGCAAAGGCCCGCCACCTATCGTGGTGTTGATCATTGACGCAACATTGTTGGCGTGCGTGTTGTTGTTCAAGCCCCGGATTCCAACAACACAAGCCAAACGAACTGGCGCGCTTGCGGGCGCGTGGGTTGCGACAAGCGCGTTCGCGGTGGCGATCACTTTTGGTTTGCCCGCAAAGATGATGGTGCAGGCGCAACCTATTGAAAACTCGCCACCACCAACCACAGCAACTGCCTCGACAACAATTCCTAAGCCAACGACAACGAGTGCAACAAACACAAGTGCAGCTACACCAACAATTCCTGCGCCAACGACTCCAGCAAACACAAGCGCGGCCGCGCCCATTTCAAAGCAATTGCCCGCGCAAACTCCCGCAACCGCGTCATCAAGCGCGCCGTCAAGCGCATGGCCTAAACCGCCCGTGCAACTACAGCCTTATTACATGCCGCAAGTGGAGCAATGGGTTGGCAAGCCGCTGCGATCGCAACCATTGGCGGCGTTGATTCAGCAACCACTGCCCGCGAATTTGGAGCAAGGTCGATGGATTGTCATGTTCTATCGCAAAGATTGCGACCACTGCCACGAGGTGCTTGAAAAACATTTCATGGTGAAACTGCCAGCGCCCACGTTGCTTGTTTCCATTCCAGACACTAATCCTGCGTCAGAGTTGCCAAATCCATGCTCCGAGTGCATCGAGACGTCGTTCATTAAGGGCCCAGAATATGTTGTTGGCACGCCCATTCTTCTGTCCATAGAGAATGGCATTGTGAAACGCGTGTGCATTGACTCAGAGAATCGCGAAAGCTTGGAAGCGACGTTGCAGTTTCGTTAAGACGTTGACAAACACGCACTCAACGACCAGCCGTTGGGTCACACAAAAGAATCCGCAACCTATTTGTGCGCGAAGCGATGAACAGTTTCCAACGCGATTGGATTTTTATAAGTTTCAAGCGCAAACTTATTTGCATGCGTTCAACCGAACATCATGCGCGCTCACGCTGAGTGAATTTTTTCCAACGTGAAACACGCGCGGTTTGCTCACTCGATCGCGGATGGCGGCAACGACTATTTCTAATTCGCGCTCGTTCGCTTCAACGTCAAAGCGCTTCAGTGCCGTTGCAAGAAGCGCCGGTCCGTGGGCGCGCAACTGCTCGCGAGGCCATGGACCAACTCCAACCATCACGTGGCGCGCAGTTTTCTGCAGTAATCGACCGCTTTCACGCAAACGCCTGCCCGCTCGACTTGCGCGAACCGCGGCTCCTTTGTGAATGGACTCAAGCACAGGAAGAATTTGCGCGCGAATGCGGGCGCGCGGCTTGGCCACATTGGCGTTGGTGGGGTCTTCGCACCAGGGAATATATGCGTGCGTCAACAGCGATCGTAAATCTTCGCGCGACACTTCAAGCAAAGGCCGCAATAAAATCACGCCAGATTTTAATTTTCGCCGCGTGCGCATTCCTCCAATCGCTTTTGGTCCAGCGCCGCGGGCCAACCGAAGCAACATTGTTTCAAGTTGATCTTGCGCATGATGTGCCGTGAGCAGAGCAACAGCCCCCGCTTTCAGCGCCGCTTGGCTCAACGCCTCGTACCGATGCTTGCGCGCGCGATCAGCAACGCCAGCGCCCGCATTTGGATGAACCTGCAAAATGCTGCAAGGCACATCCATCCACGCAGCCAATCGCTGCGCAAACTCCACTTCAAGCTGGGCCTCATCGCGCAAATTGTGATTCACGGTGGCAACGCACATGTTCCAATTTCCTCGGCGTAAGACTGCCTTGGTTAACAATGCAAGCGCCGTGGAATCCGCCCCACCACTGGCGGCAATGCAGATCATTGATCCCCTTGGGATTGCCTTGAGCGCCTTGGTCAACACCGCCGCGCACGGATGGCGCGACGCTTTGAGCAAAGCGTCAGCAAGCGGCGGAAATTCTGTCTGTTGTGCAGGCGTCATGCTTGCAATGTTAGTCGAGCACCTTACGCAACCGCGCGCATTGATCTTTGCTTGGTAGCGCTTGCCACTGGCGAACTCGCGATTTCCTTTTTTGGCTCTTGCAGTGTTGACACAAGATGCGCCGGACTTTTCGCCACACGACTGGCGCCAATTTCCTCGGCCAAACCATCGGCGCGATTGAACACGCCGCCACCCACCACAATTTCCATGCCAGGCAACGCGTTCACGCCTTTGACCGCGTCAATGATGGCGCGAATGCTTGGGGCGTCGCTTGCCGCCGATGCGAAGAGCACCAAGAAATCTGGTCGACGCTGATGAACCTCTCCAAGAATTTCGTCATGCGACACACCACCGCCGCCAAAAGTCACTTCAAATCCAGCGGCTTCAAGCAAGTCCGCCGCAAGTTGCCCGCCCAAATCTTCGTTTTCATTTGGTCCGCAGAACAACATCACGCGTTGTCCGTTGCGTTGCTGACGATGGTATCCAAGTTGCAAGTGATCAACCACGTTGCGCAATGCGCGGGTTGCATAGTTGAAAGCCACTTGCTCAATTTGATCCTTGCGTGAAAGCTTGTGCAGCGTTTCATGAATCGGCCACGCAACGCACTCCGCCATGGTCTCGCTAGAAACACCGCCAGCCAATGCGCGCGCAATAATTGCGCGAACGTCTTCGCGATTGCCTTCAATTAATTTTGGAAGAAGCCGATCGACAATCATGTCGGGCGAAAATTCGTTTGTGATTTCTGAAGTTGAATTGTTGTTCTTTGTTGCGTTCATGATTGTGTCTTCCAAAGTGATTCGTGTAGACCTCTTGTCGAGCGAATCGAGTTGCTTCACCGCAAATCCGTGCGGCGAGAACAAATCGGACACATGCATACACAACCGCCAACACTTGCTGATAAATGAATATCGGAACCTGCAATATGTGTTATACGACACATAGGCTTGAATTTCAGCCTAAAAACAGGGTTTACGAGCCTTGTCCGCTGGCAACAAAATGAATGGCAACTCACCGTAGGATCAATGCTATGACAAATGTTGGTCCTTCTTGGACCTCGGACCAATTAAATAGCGACCCGCACGCCAATCCAGAGAAGGCGACGCGCGTGCAAAGCATGTTCAGCGCCATCGCGCCAAGTTACGACCTGAACAATCGCATTCATTCATTTGGTTTGGATCAATCATGGCGCAAGCGCACTGTGCGTGAAGTGGCCGCGCGCTTAGGTTCGCTGCGCGACAAAAATATTCTTGATGTGGCTTGCGGCACGGGCGACCTCACCGAATTGTTTTACAAAGCTGGCGCCAATACCACTGGCGGCGACTACACACCAGCCATGTTGGAGATTGCCGAGATCAAGTCGCGCAAACTGAACAACTCAAGCGATCGCATTCGCTATGTCAACGCCGACGCCACAAAACTTGCATTCGACAACGCGACATTCGATGTAGTCACCATCGCGTTTGGATTGCGCAATGTTTCCAACCCTGACAAAGCCATCGCGGAATTTTTTCGAGTGCTTCGTCCGGGCGGCGTGCTTGCCATTCTGGAATTTGATCAACCGCCATCAAAGTTTGTTCGATTTTTTCACAACCTTTACACCGAGCGCATCATGCCGTTCACCGCGACACTGATCGCGCGCGATCGCTCTGGCGCGTACAAGTATTTGCCGCGCAGCGTTGCCACATTTCTTTCTCCACAGGGAATTGCTCAATTTGCCGCGTCTTCTGGCTTTGAACACATCCAGCACCACTCGCTGACATTTGGCACATGCGCCCTCACGCTGGCCACGCGTCCTCTCGTATGATGAAATTGAACAATGCCATTTGATTCGCTCACCTATGCGTGGAATCACTCCGAACTGCTTCGGCCCGCGCTTGAAGGCCGGTTTGCCGCTGACGCGCATTCTGGTTGGAGCCGTCTTGACACCAGCTTTGACACACTCGCGGAAGCCGTTCGCCCACTCAGTGGCGCGATTGTGTGCGGCATTCATTGCGTGACTCTTGGCGTGTGTGTTCCGCACGCGGACATCGCTTCGGCTGTTTCGCGCGATCCATTTCGGCTTGTTGGTTTCGCCGGCATCGATCCAGTGGCGCAGGATTGGAGTCAACAACTCGCCGTGGCCCGCTCATTCAACTTGCAAGGAATTTGCGTGGCGCCCGCCGCGCAAGGCATGCATCCATCGCATCCTGAGGCCATGAAATTGTGGGAGCGCTGCCAAGCCGAAGGCCGACCCGTGATCTCGCTTCCATTAGGTACGTCCATCGGCAGCGCGCCAATTGATTTTGCCCGACCAAGCGCGTGGGATGAACCAGCGCGGCAATTTCCAAAATTAAAAATTGTCATTGGCGGATTTGGTTGGCCATGGACGGATGAATGCCTGGCTATGTTGACGCGTCATCCGCAACTGTTCACCGAAACTTCCATGCTGGTCGCTCGACCTTGGCGATTGTTGCCGGCGCTTGCCGACGCCCAGTCACTTGGAGTGCTGGAACAAATTTTGCCTGGCAGCGGATTTCCATTTCACACGCCAAGCGCGGCTTTGCAAAGCATTTTGACCGTAAATCGCTGGGCAAATGAGGCTGGCCCACGCCTCAGCCCGGTGTCTCTGCGCGCAATCACAGAACGCAATATCTTCAGCACATTGGGAATCAGCCCACCGCTGTTGGCGCCCAAAGAATTGACTTCAGCAAATCTAGAACAACCCCTTTGAAAAAATCCCCACGAATATATTTTGCCCTTGCGTGCACCTTGCTCGTGGCTAGCGTGTTGCAAGGTTGCTACACAATTCAGTGGCCGTGGTCCAAGGGAACACGCTTGACCACCGCCGGCTTGGCCGCCAATCCAATCAAACTTCCATTTGAACCCAAGCAATGCGTTTACACCGTTGAGCCCGCGCAGACAACATTTTTTCTGAGCGACTTCACGCCAGATGAACTTGCCGCGGGCGGTGACTTAACTGGACAAGTGATCAACATTCAATTGCTGTGGGAGCCACGTCCTGGCTACACGCCGCTTGATCCCACCACCACCAACGTGTCCATTCGACTTTTGGTTTTTTCAAATGGCGAGGTGGGCATGTACGGCGGCGGCGGATTCGCTTGGCCACGTGGAACTGCTGGCGAAACAAATATGCAACTGCGCATGACGGGAAGCAATCTTTCCCTGATCGCCAAGACAAAGGGATTTGTGGATTTACTCAGCCCCGGCGAAATGTTGGGCAGCGTGGACGCGACTTTCAATGAGCAAGCAGCCATTGTTCTGCGACGAACAGCCAGCCAACTTATTTCGAACAAGCTGGGCGTGGTGCGATGGGTGGATTCAGCGCCGATGTCTGATTTGAATTTGGCGGCGGCGGATTAAACCGCGCCTGTAATTCCCACAATTCTCCGCGCAATCTCAAGCATTTGCCGCGTGCATGCGGACATGGGCTCTGGCATGTCCGCAACAGCAACCATTTCGAGTTTTTGATATTCCCAATTTGGCGGCGCATCGGGCGGTTGCGTCATGGCAAGTTCATGCGCAATTTCCCAAGTGGCAACCACTGGATCAAGAAACAATGCATGCGCGATGGCGCGGCTCTTGGCTTGCACGCCACACTCCTCCAATAATTCGCGCTCAATGCCAACGGCGGCGTCCTCATCTGGCTCAACGCTGCCGGCGGGTGCGAACTCCCATTGATTGGGATAGCTGGCGCAATTGGCGGCGCGCAAACCAACAAGGCACTTACCGTTGCAGTGCGCAACAGCGCGCGTGCCAAGGCCCACAAAGCCGCTCTTGATTCCCGCAAGTCGCACCGCGTTCATGCGATAGATTGTGCGAGCAACATGGATGGTTGCTCCGCCGTGGCCGTCGCGATGAACTCCCACAACATGAAACACCGGACCGTCGCTGAGCTTGGGATTGCGCTGGCACAATTCACTCCACGTATCATCGATCAGATTCGATTCACACTCGGGAACAAATGGTTCGCTCCCCACAAGAATTCGTGGCGGGCGTCGAAGCCAGATCAAACGCTGCGTTACATTGGTGATGTGCGGATCAATGCTCACAAAAATCTCGCGGCACTCACTGCGCGGGCGCCGCGCCAGGATCATCCTGCAAATATTCTCGTGGCTTGTACAGCACCACAACAAAGATGAACAACACCGTGGCGCCAATCATGACTTTGGTGAAAAACCAGTAGTAATTGGCTCCAATCAGCGTTGAATTTCCACTGGCGTCCATGGTGAAACGGTTCACCGCCGCGGTGAATAAATTTCCAAGCGACACCGACAATAAATAGAAACTCATGATGAGCGACTTCATTTGTGGTGGCGCCTGCGTGTAACTGAACTCAAGACAGGTGATGGATACCAACACCTCGGCAGCGGTGATCACAACGTAGGCAAGAAGTTGCCAGCCAACCGTCGGCCAATTTGCGCGCTGCGTTGTTCCGTCTTTCATAACCGCCACGCCAGCTTTAATGATGGGCTTGGCCATCGCGGTGTATGGCGGATTGTCAGTTGGTTTCGCGCAGGCGGTTTCCAATTCAACCGCACAGGAATTCTGCTCCTCAGCGCGCATGGCTTTGCAAGTGGCGGCCACATCCACATCTCCACGCAACACCATTGGCAGGATGGTTTCGTCAAAGCGGGCCTCTTCTTTTTCAATCAAGCCTTGCGCATACGCGGCGATGGCGAATGACACCACTGTGAGCGCGAACCCAATCAGTATTTTTCGCAGAGGCGTGAGCTTGATCACCTTTGACGCCAGTGGATAAATCACGTAGGCGAATAGTGGAATGTAAATTAGAATGAGCAGTGGATTGATGGCCTGCACTTGGCTTTCTAGCCAAACGATCCCCATAAAATGCAAATTCATTTGCTGGGCTTGCTCAACCCAGGCGGAGCCGCCTTGGTCATACAGCGACCAAAACATGGCCACAAACAAATACAGTGGTACCAATTTAAAAATAGATTTCAACCCAGAGAAGCCAAAGGTTTCGCCAAAATAGCGCAGGCCGCGCGGCTGAATGTGGGTGAATTTGTTGCGACCCATCCAAAATACAAACGTGGCCAGCGCCATTAAAATTCCGGGCACGCCAAAGGCCCAACCAGCTCCGTAATTTTTCAGCAACCACGGAGTGAAAAGCGTGGAAAAGAAAGAACCAAAGTTGATCGCGAAATAAAACCAGCCGAATATTTTTTCTATGAGATGTTTGTTGGCGTGTCCAAATTGATCACCCACATGCGCGCTGACGCACGGCTTAATTCCACCAGAACCAATCGCGATCAATACAAGTCCAGCCACCATCCAACCTTTGGGATCCAAGGTTGCACTCAGCGCGGCCGAAGGCAAATCGATTAGCGCCAAACACAAATGCCCCGCGCAATACACCACGGACAGCGCGAGAATAGTGACATACTTCCCCAGGAACGCGTCGGCAATGATTGCGCCAATGACTGGAAAGAAATAGGCGCTTGCAACAAACAGATGCATCCACTCGCGCGCCTGAGTGTCGGTCATGTAGTTGGGCTGGCCTTGCGCCGACAACAAATACTGCGTCATGAACACCACCAGAATGGTCTTCATTCCATAGAACGAGAAACGCTCGGCGGCTTCGTTGCCAACGATATATGGAATTCCTGCGGGAATTCCCTTGGTTTCAATGGGCGCGGTGCGATAGGTTGTGCTCATAGGTGGCACAAGTGTAAAGAAATTTTCACGAGCGCGTGCGAATGAGACCCCCGCTCTTTGAAGCAAATGAATTTAAGATTTTTTCACAAACGTCATGGTGTCTAGGTCTTTGACGACGCCAGGAAATTGCAACACATGATTGTGCATGACCACATACACGCCAGGCGAAACAATTTGCACGGCCAGCAATGCCTCGGTGAGATTTTGCGTGGCGTCGGTCTTGCGAAGTTCCCACGGACGCATGGCTCCAGTAAAAATAACGGGCTTCATTGGCGCGCCACTTGCCAGCAACCGCTCCAATGTGCGCTCGCCACTTTTGGCCAGGCGATCGGTGCCATGCACAACAATCACGCCATCGTGGCTCTGGCATTGCTTCACCACTTCGGCGGCGATCAAGTCGTGGTCAACATCGCTCATCTCCAAACTGTCCTTGTTCATCAGCGCCACGCGCGTCACGGAATCCACGCCGCGCAATTCAAGTTGCGTCAACATGACATCAAGCACGCTAACGTGATTCTTCAGCGTGCCGCCAAGCTCCTCGTAAGTCTTCTCAATGGTGCCGCCGGTGGAAATAAGCGCGATTCGTTTCATGACTGATGAGCATAGAAAGATTCAAGAAATTGACTGTCTTGAATATTTAAAAAGCAGCCATGGATCAACCTTCAATCAATCGATCCTCTGGCGCCAAACATGAAATATCCGAGCAAACCTGCATGTGCACGCTTAATCGCAATGGCCGCGGCGTGGGTCGCGGTGTGATCACACTCACCTGAATCACGCACTTGCCTTGATAGCAAACAGAATCATCGGCGCGGCGCGTCGGCTTGGGGAACATGCATTTCAACGTCACGCCACTGTCGCATGCGGAAATATGAATTGGACTGAACGATGCAGCTGCGGAAGGTGTGGCGATTGCGGAAGCATTGGCGATTGCGGAAGTCGCGTCAATCTCGTGCGCCGCCACATGGTGACCCGCGTCAATGTCAATGCGCAATTCAAATTCATCAAACGAGTGATTCATGGCGACCAACTCCATGCGAACAGGCGAAGAAGCGGCGCCTCCAGGCACACGACCAGGTAGCAACACGCGCAACTCATGCGCCGCCATTAAAGACCGCGCCGCGGAAGTTGCCTTCTGCGCAATTGCGCCACTGGCACGGTCAAGTCCGTCGAAGGCGCGCTCCGCCCACATTTTATTGCGCGTCAACTGCGCTAACGTAACTAAACATTGCGTGATCACACCAGCGCCAGAAGGAACCGCGCCATCATCAACGCCGCCGATAGCCGCAATACGACCGCTGTCGTTTGCAAGCGCCTCCACCCAACCCGAATCAGCGCGCCAAAATTTCTCACAAGCGCTTTGCACAATGACCGTGGCATGCGCCAACCAACGTGGGTCATTGGTGGCCCGAGCCAACGCCAACAAACCAGCCGAAAAGCAGGCGTAATCCTCTAGAAAACCAGGACCGCTCACAATGCCATCTTTGGCGGAGCGATACAGGGTGTCGTGTGCAATTGCAGGATTGGACACATTCATCGCGGTGGAATTCACGGGCGAATGCTGATCATTTGGCGCACTTAATTGCGTCAACACATCATCAGCCGCGCGCGCCGCTGCTTCAATCCAACGCGGCTCGTTGCACAAGCGTCCAGCTTCGGCAAGACCTTCAATAGCTAAACCATTCCACCCCGCAATAAGCGTGTGGTCCATGCGCGGAGATTTCCTAAGCGCGCGCTCCGCAAGCAATGCTTGACGAACCGCGGTGTACCGCGCTGACCACTGGGCAAGCTCCATATTTAATTTCTGCGCCAACAACTGCGGCCGCGCCCGCAACACTAAAACAAATTTGGGTTCATCTTCCGGATGGTGTGGATCTCGAAAGTTGGGCGATGCATCTAGACCAAACGCATCAACGGCCAAAGGCAAATCTTTTTCAAGTCCAGCCCGCTGTAGTGCGCGCGCAACCTCATGCTTGGACCAAATATAATTCTGTCCCTCTCGTCCATCCACTTCCGCATCAATTGCCGCCATGAAACCGCCACTTGGCAAGCGCATAACCCCGAGTAAAAAGTCCGCGAGCTCGCGCGTGACCGCCGTAAAAAATTCGTCGCCACCCACACTGGCTTGCCGCGCGTACAACAAAAGCAACTGCCCTTGGTCGTACAACATCTTTTCAAAGTGTGGAACTGTCCACGTTGCGTCCACTGCGTAGCGGTGAAAGCCGCCATCAAGTTGGTCGCGCACCCCGCCCAACGCCATTGCATCAAGTGTTCGAACCAACGCAGGTTGAGCCATTTCCCCGCAGACTGACTGCAAAAATAGCGGCCATGAAGGCTGCGGAAATTTAGGCGCGCCACCAAAGCCGCCGTTGACCGTGTCATGAAATGTAAGCAACGCGCGCGCGGTGTTTAATTCCATGTCCTCATCCAGTGGCTTGCGATGCGCTCCAAGTTGCAACTCTTGTTCAATTAAGCGCGTGAGTTCGTTGGCCTGCGCTTCTATGTCGGTGCGCTTGTGAAGCCACGCGTCCGACATGCGCGAGAGCAATTGCGGAAAACTAATTCGTCCATGCGCGGGGGTTGGAGGAAAATAAGTGCCCGCAAAAAATGGACGCAATGTTTTGGGCTCTAGAAATACATGCAGCGGCCAACCACCACTTGACCGACCTTCGGTGATGGCTGTGAACACTTGGCACGCGGTCATCCACAGTGCGTCAAGATCTGGTCGTTGCTCGCGGTCCACCTTCACACACACAAACTTCTCGCCCATCAAGCGCGCGATGTCGGGGTTCTCAAAACATTCGCGCTCCATCACGTGGCACCAATAGCACGTGCTGTATCCAGTGCTCACCAACAATGGCACATTGCGAAGGCGCGCTTGCGCAATGGCCGCGTCACCCCACGGATACCACGGGACTGGATTGAACGCGTGCTGCAATAGATATGGACTTTTTTCATTGGCTAAATTATTCGGGGCATGCCCCGCCCCAACGTTCAACTTTGCGGGAAATTCCCCAGGCGTTGCTGCAAGTTTCTGTGCCTGAGAAGATTGATCCGGGCGATGTTTGCGTGCGTCATCCATTACGATGGCCTTTGAGCGGCGGGATAACTGCCCAAGACTTGCAGGGTAGAAACGTGCTCGCGAGCCGTGTTTAAGGCATTTTTCAGCGAATCGTCCATTTGATGCGCATCGGCGTCCACGAAGAAAGTGTAGGTCCAATTTTCGCGGCCACTTGGCCTCTTTTCAATATGGCTGAGGTTCACGCCATGCTTGCGAAATGAATCCAACACATCAACCAAGGCGCCCGGTCGATTGGCGGTGGCGAACATGATTGTGGTGCGATCGTTTCCACTTGGCGGGGCGATATCGGCGCCCAAAATTAAAAATCGCGTGATATTGTTGGCGCGATCTTCGATGTCCTGAAAGTGCGCGCTCAAGCCAAACATCGACCCCGCCACCGTGGAGGCGATGGCCGCCGAACTTGAATCACGTGCAGCTTCCTCGGCAGCGGCGGCGGTACTACTTACGGCAATCAAGGGCGTATTGGGAAATCGTTGCGCGAGCCACTTGCGGCACTGCGCAAACACTTCGCCACGCGAAAAGATCCGAACAATCTCATCGGGAGATCCCTTTGACAACACGCAATGGTTCACCACCACTAAAGTTTCACCGCAAATACTTGTGCCGCGCTCTTGAAATGCGTCCAGCGTTTCCACAATGCTTCCACCAATCGCGTTTTCATATGGAACTACGCCGTGACTGCACAGTCCGCGATCGACCATTTCAAAAACGCTTTCAATGCTTGGCAGTTCAATCAATTCCACGCCAACGCCAAAATGCGCAAGCGTTGCGATATGGCTAAATGTTCCCTTGGGTCCAAGAAATCCCACCCGCGCCACAACGGGAACATCAACGGGCGCTGCAATAATCGGGGGAAATTTTTTGGGGTCACTCATGTACAACCACTTTCAAATAATCCGACGGCAAATACCTTCGATGAGAGAATCTTAGGCAAATTCCAATTGAATCCACTAAAAAAACAGAGCTTGAATCTCTCATCAAGTGGCGATCAGCATAACCGTGAGCCGATAGAAGATCGTGGTTATTCCCCTGCTCGCGCTTTCTTGGCTTGGCTCTTTGCTTTCCATCGGTAGCGGTGCGGTGCTGTGGGCATTTGGCGGCCGCATTGTTCGACGCGTGGTGGTTGTGGCGGGATTTGTGAGTGGCATTCCGGCCGGCGTCTTTCTTGTCGAATGGTACGGCATCATTTGGATGCCACCTTGGTGCAGCGCCATCATCGGCGCGTTCGCTGGCGTCATCATCGCGTTGCTTGCGTATCGATTTGCGCTAGCCATCACGGTAATGATTGTTGCCGCTTTGGCTGCGGTAATTATTTCCGCCGCCATCATTGATCGCGGTTTGATCGCCGCCGATCAAGCAAGAGCTATCGCCGAACATCGCGCTGTTGGATTTACCGAGGCGATCGCCGCAGCGTGGGCACCCAACGAAAGCGAAGAGGTCACATTCAAAGACCAAACACTTGATGCCGCCAACAGATTTTGGAGCACGCTGGATCCACCAGAGCGCACGCTGTTTGGCGCGTCCATTCTTGCCGCAAGCTCAATTGGTTTATTTCTTGGATTGTTCATGCGACGCAGCGCCGAGATCGCCGTCACTGCAACGGCTGGAAGCTTGCTGATTTCTTGGGGGCTCTCGCAGTTGTGGGGCGAAGGTTCGCCTCGACTTCCAGCCTGGGCATTTGCCACAACAGCGCTTAGTTTTGTTGGTTTTTTCACACAATCATTTTTTGCGAACTTGCCCCAATCAAAGGCGGCGCAAAAATCCGCCAAAGCTGGCGCCTGACTGCAACGCACATATTTGCAACTGAGCCACAAATTCAACTCTGCGATAGGCTTTGATTGTGGTACGAAAAGAGAACAACGGTATTTGGATCACGCTCAAGGAAACCATCGCCGCCCACCACGAGGATGTCTTTGCATGTCTCACCACCGCCGACGGGCTGACTCGTTGGCTCACACTTGCCGCCGAAGTTGATTTGCGCAAAGGCGGCACCATGAAGTTGGGTTGGGATTCCAAGTTCCGTCGCTCATTTGAAGTTCCAATTCTTGATTTTGATCCTGGCGGCAAAGTAACTTGGGGTTGGCCCATTGGCTTGGAAGACGACTCAGTTCCAATTGAGTGGGTTGTTACCCCAGAATCTGAAGAGGGCGCGCGCGTGATCCATCGGCACGGACCATTTCTTGATAATTCCGAGATGCTGCTTGTTGCCGCCAACGACGCTGAAAGTTGGCGTTGGTATATGTGCAATCTTCGAACTGTTCTGGAAGCAAAAGTCGATATGAGAAAAGAACGTCCGCTTTAATTTAGAAAAGGAAACACATGCCCCCACTTCGCACCATCTGGTTTGCCTGCATCTCGCTCAGTTATTCCATTTTGCTGTTTGGAACAGCCATGATCATGCCACGGCTTACGAGTCAAGGTGGTCTTGGATTTGGCCAAATGATTCTCCCTGGTTCGCTCGCAACTTTGACTTTAACGCTGACCATCATGTGCCTTTTGATCAAACGCAACTACAAAGTCGGAATGGTTGGAATCCACTTAGCGCTTCTTATGCCCCTCATCACCACCAGTCTTCTTTCCTTCAAAGCATGGAATTTGTATCAAGAAAGCACAGCTGCGAACTCTCTGACGAGCCAAGCTACGTTGTTGGGCATGACCTCCATCACAAGCATTTATGTATTCGTGACCATGATGTTGATTCGTCCCAAGAAGGAAGAAGCCCCCAGCACAATGGACTTGGAAGAAAAAACGATCACGAGCGCGCAATAATTCTCGGCGCATTCTTTCCAAGCGCGTTGTAAAAACAATTCGAGATGTGACGCGACCAAGGGCGCAAAAATTTATCCAAACAAGGCGCGCAACAGCAACTGAGTAAGTCCCGCCGCCACACCCGCGGCAAGATCATCAATCACAATTCCAGCACCGCCGTGAAATTTCTGCAAGCCACGAATTGGGGGCGGCTTGAGAATGTCAAACGCGCGGAACAAAAGAAACGCGCTGCCTGCGGTGATCAGTCCATTATGTAAAGACGCCATGCCGCCCGCGGCAAGCCCCGGAGTCCACACCAACACAAGCGCCACTGCCTGCCCCGCAACTTCATCTATCACAACTTGCGATGGATCTTTTTTTCGAATCGCGCGCTCAGCCGCATCGCCCCACATCAAACACATCACCGTTGCAACAAACGCTACGCCCAACATGGTGGCCATCCACACGGAGTGCGAAACTCCAGACCAAGCTAAAAATGCAGCCAAAATCACTGGCGGAAGGCTTCCCCACGTGCCCGATGCTGGCCACATGTGTCCTAGTCCGCAGGCGGTCACGCCGCACCAACGCACAACGCCAAGCGATCTCAGTAACGCCTGTGGGCTCATTAATTTTTTTTGTTTCAGCCAACTCACAGCGCACCCGCAAAATATTTATTTACTTCGTAGATCAATGGGGCGCCCTTGCATTGGTATTTCCATTGTCCGGACCTCGCAACAACGACCCCGCGCGCCAAAGCGCTGGAATGCCGCTCAACGCGGTCAACACCACCGCCATCCATAACACCACTTGATGGCCCACCCGGCAAAAATCGTAATTCATGATCCAAGTTTCACTGGCGGCGAACACGCACCATGGACCGGCGACGCTTTGCATGAACATTTTGGCCTTGCCAAATCGATCCGCTGGAAATGGCTTTCCCATGCCCTCCAAAAATCCGCGCACGCTGGTCACCAACAATTCACGCGCCACCATGACAACCACCATCCACGCGGCAACGCCGCTTCCAACAATTCGTGAATCTGTTGAACCGGCCGCCAATCCTGGCGCCGCCAAGAAAATAAAAGTTCCAAGTATTAAAACTTTGTCCACAAAAGGATCCATCACGCGGCCATAGGCGGTCACCACATTCCAGCGCCGCGCAAGCCAGCCGTCCAGTACATCTGACAGCGCTGCAGTGACAAAAATCCCGCACACCCACCAACCCAGCGCACCGCGATCCAGAAGCGGGGTTCGACTGAGAATGTCCAAAAGCACAAGTGTCGCTGCGGCAAAAAGCAACCTCACCGAGGTGATGGCGTTGGGCAGAATTTTCCACCACTGCGTAAGCATTGTGGCACTGTAACCCACTCGGACAGGGGCGGTTGAATGAGTTGTTACAAACCCCAAGCCACATTGAATTTGCAACCAAAGCCCGACAAAATAAATATAAATTTCCTTGTCAATTTGCGCGCAAAATCACCAATGCTGCATCCTGCCAACGCCACAGGGCGGCGCCACAAAATCAAGTCTAAAAAATCATTTCCACTGCTTGCGATGAGCCCAAACGCCGCTTACTCTCCCTCGCTCACCGCAGGAAGGAGTCCTGCGATTCACTCCACAAACTTAAACGCACTGAACGCGAATCACCCGTCCACACTCAATGCCACTTCTTCCTTTCTATATCGCAAGCGCCGTCGCAGCATTTGGGTTGCTTTATATTTTGCGACCAAGCAAACCTTCGCTGCGTCGCGGCGGCGCCGTTGTGGCGCTAGCGGGCGCGGGAATTTTCATAAGTGAAGCTCTGCGACTTGCGGGTCCCCCATCAGCTGGCGTTCCAATCGCTCTTCTTATTGCGCTTGTTGTGATTGGCTTGTACGCCGCGGTGCGAGTGATCACCCATCCGCGGCCCGTGTTCGCGGCGTTGTATTTCATTGTCACCGTGGTGGCCTCAGCCGTTATTTTCCTGCTTTTACAAGCGGAATTCATGGCATTTGCACTGATTATTGTGTATGCCGGCGCGATCTTAATCACCTATATGTTCGTGCTCATGTTGGCGGATCAAGGTCCGCGCGATTCCATTGGCCACATTGATGATGACAGTGATTACGACCGTGTTCCACGCGAGCCCATGGCCGCGGTGTTGGTTGGATTTATTTTATTGGGAACGCTCGCGGCGGTTGTGGAGCGCATACCAAGCACCGCAGTTCTTGCTGAGTCAAGCCTTGAGCAAAAAGTGGCGCGCCAACAATCTGAAGCCCTTGTGATGATGCCCAAGCATTTGCTGAACATTGTCAAGCGCGGCGACTCCACCGCTGTCTCGGTCACTGTGGCTCCAAACGCCGCAATTCATGGCAGCATTGTGCAAACGCAAGTGACGCAAGCCGACGGCACTGTGAAAAATGTCGCGGTGGACGCGGCGGGAAAAATTGACAACACGCAGATGGTCGGCCTTGATCTTGTGGCGCGCTATCCAGCGAGCTTGGAACTGGCGGGAATCATCTTGCTCATGGCCATGTTTGGCGCGGTGGTTTTAGCGCGCCGTCAAATTGAATTTGGCGAGGACGAAGCGCGCGACGCCGCCGGTCTTCGCCGCATTGTTCTTGATGTTCCCGATCACGAGCGCGCCGCTCCCGGAGGCCGCGCATGACACATCTTTTAGCGGCCAGTCAATTCGGCGCTTCTCACGCGGTCACAATCACATTGGCCATGAGCGCGCTTCTGTTCACCATTGGACTGGTTGGATTTCTAGTGCGACGCAACATGATTCTTATGTTCCTGTGCACTGAAATCATGTTCCAAGCCGCGGCTCTGGCCTTCATTGCATTTGGAAGAATGCGCATGGATACGGGCGGACAAATCTTTGTTATTTTTATTTTGACCATCGCCGCGGCCGAGGCGGCCCTGGCGCTTGGACTTGTCATTCTTCTATTTCGCCGCAAAGAAACGCTTAGTTCAGAGGCGTGGTCGGAGTTGCACGAATGATTCCCATGCTTTCAATCACAGACACACACGCAGATTCACCAGCGCACGCGGTGGTCACGGCCATCGTGAACGCAATCCCATCGCCAGAACTTGGATGGACTGGCTGGATTCTTTTGCTTCCAGCAATTTCAGTTGTGTTGACCGGCTTGTGCTGCGCGTTGCGCGTAAAAAGCAAACTTCCAGGCTGGATCACCGTGCTGGCGCTCGCAGGCTCATTCGCGCTTGTGTTGAAATTATATTTCTTGCGCGGCGACGCGGGTGCGCCAGTCGTTGTGCACTTGTGGGACTGGATGAATTTCAGCTGGGGTGATCAAAACAAATGGCACGCACTGCAAGCAGATGTCAGCTTGTATGTGGACAGCCTCACGTTGTTCTGGCTGCTCTTTGTCACTGGCCTTGGAACGCTCATCGCCATTTACGCGACTGAATATATGGAGGCCGATGTTGGCAAGGGCTACGCGCGCTTCTTCAACGGCGTGAGTATTTTCATTTTGGCCATGTGCACATTGGTCATGGCTGACAACTTGATTTTGCTGTATTTAGGCTGGGAAGGCGTGGGTTTGGCTAGCTACTTATTGGTTGGCTACTACTACAAAAAACCATCCGCCGTGGCCGCGGGCAAGAAGGCGTTCATTGTCAATCGCGTAGGCGACCTTGGCTTAGCCGTTGGTATTTGGTTGATCTGGGTCAACTACGGAACAATTGAATTCAACACGCTCTTTCAAGTCTGGCAAGACATGGAGCGTGGCGTTGGTGGTTTCGACAAGTCGCTGATTCCATATTGCCTGATGCTTGGCGCGTTTGGAAAAAGCGCGCAGCTTCCGTTGTACGTCTGGTTGCCAGACGCCATGGAAGGACCAACTCCAGTATCCGCGCTTATTCACGCCGCAACCATGGTGACCGCTGGCGTGTACTTGATCGCCCGCACATATCCGCTGTTCACCTTGCATCCAGACGCGCTTGCAACCGTTGCGTGGGTTGGCGGATTAACGGCCCTCTTCTCCGCCACCATTGGCATGGCGCAATATGATTTCAAACGCGTCTTCGCCTACAGCACCATTAGCCAACTGGGATACATGTTCATGGGCTTGGGTGTTGGAACAACTTTTGGCGCGGCCTATCACACGCTTACACACGCTTTCTTCAAGGCTTTGTTGTTCCTCACAGCGGGCGCCATCATGCACGGCTTCGCGGGACAACTTGATTTGCGCAAACTGTCTGGTCTGCGCAAAGTTCCTGGCTTCAAAATTGTTTCATGGACGATGCTCATTGGCTGTCTGTGGCTTTCTGCCTTTCCATATTCAGCGGGAATGCTGTCAAAAGACGTCATTTTGGTGCAGGCTCTCGGTGGCAAGGACCACGGATTTGTGTGGCTGGGTTGGATTGGCTTGATCACCGCGGGCATGACGGCCTACTACGCGTTCCGTGTGTGGTTCCGCGTGTGCGCTGGTCCGGTGTTCTACATGCCGGGCGAAGAAACACACGATGACCATGACACGCATGACGCGCATCACGATGATCACGGCGCGCAAATTGCCCACTCCGCCCCCGCCGCAAATAGCTCGCATGAATTTCACCCGCACGCCCCACGCTGGGCGATGAACGGCGTGCTCATTGTGATCATGCTTGGCGCGTTCGCCACTGGCATTCCTGGCTACATGGAAATGCGCGGTCAATCCAATTGGGCGCAAGTCATGATGGCGCACTCGTCCGCTTTCGCCGGAAGCGTGCAGGCGCATGTCACTGATGCGGTGAACTTTGGAATGAATCCACATCAGTTGGTGGAGCTCTTTGGCACCATCGCTTCGCTTGGTGGAATCGCGATCGCCATGTACTTCCATTTACTGCAACGCAAGTCCGCGGACAAACTTCGCGCGTGGTTGTTGGCGCACAATTCCATTCGCTGGATTCCAGTGGCCATGGAGAACAAGTGGTATGTCGATGAGTTCTATCACGCGTGCATTCGTGGACCAGCATGGATCGCCGGACAGATTCTGCACTTCACAGACAAGCACGTGGTTGACGGCTTGATGGTCAATGGAATCGGCCGAATTCCAGCCGCGCTCGGACGCCTGTTTCAGCCGCTTTATAACGGTGTTTTACAGGGTTACGCCACCACCATGGCTGGCGGCGCCGCCCTTGTTGTGGCATGGGTTGTCTATCGCTGGCTCACCAGTGGAGTGGGAGCATGATTCAATATCTTCTTCTACTTCTTCCAATCATCAGCGCGTTGGTGATTGTCCTAAGTTCGCAGCGCGCCGCCAAATGGATCGCGCTCATTGGATCAACCGCTTCGCTGATTGTCGCCGCCGTATTCGCGGTTCAATTTCCACATTGGACCACGGGCGGATTTTGGCCTGATCTAAATACCTCGCCAATTCTTGGCAACTTCGGTGTTGATCTAAAAATTGGCGTTGACTCCGTCAGCCTTATGTTGGTGTTGCTCACCGTGTTCCTCACGCCGCTTGCAATCGCCGGAAGTTTCAGCGCTATCACAACGCGCATGCGCGAGTACTACGCGTGGTTCATGATCCTTGAAGCCAGCATGCTGCTGGCATTCATGAGCCGAGACATTATTTTCTTCTACGTGGGATATGAATTCACTCTCATCCCCATGTTCTTCCTGATCAGCATTTGGGGCGGCCCAATGCGCGGACCTGCGGCGATCAAGTTCTTCATCTTCACATTCTTGGGCAGCGTGTTCACACTCACCTCGGTCATCTTCGTGGCGGTGCGCCACTTCGACAGCACTGGAACATGGACATTCGCCATTGCGGACTTGGTGAAATTCTCCTCAACACAACTCAGCGCCAGGGAACAATTCTGGGTGTTCGTTGGCTTGATGAGCGGCTTTGCAATCAAGACTCCATTCTTTCCAACGCATGCGTGGCTGCCACTGGCGCATGATCAAGCTCCAACCGGCGGAAGCGTGGTTTTAGCTGGAATCCTGCTGAAATTGGGCACATACGGAGTGTTCCGATTCGCCCTTCCCATGGCGCCAATCGGCGCGGTGGAATGCTCCACTTTCTTCGCCATTTTGGGAATCATCGCCATTCTGTACATGAGCTTGGTGTGCTGGGTGCAGACCGACATCAAGAAGTTGATCGCCTATTCATCCGTCAGCCACATGGGTTTCGTGGTGCTTGGTTTGTTCGCGCTTAATCCAATTGGCTTGCAAGGCGCGGTGATGTACATGGTCAACCACGGCCTCAGTACTGGCGCGTTGTTCTTGTGCATTGGAATGATGTACGAGCGCTACCACACCAAGGACATGGAACAACTTGGCGGACTGGTTTCCAAAATGCCAGTGTGGAGTTTCTTCATGATCATCTTCACTCTTTCAAGCGTGGGCTTGCCTGGCTTGAATGGTTTCGTGGGTGAATTCTTGTGCTTGATGGGCGCGTTCGTGGCTGAGCATGATCAGCCCGCTGGTTATCCCGGCGTGCTTGGTCCTTGGTACGCGGTCGTGGCCGCCATTGGATTAATTTTGGGCGCCATGTACTTGCTCATCATGCTGGGAAAAATTGTGTGGGGCTCGTTGCGCGAGCCGCACGGCCAAGAACACGCGCAAGATCATGCTCAAGATCATGGCCAATCTCATGCACAGCACGCCGAGATTCAATTACCAACAGACTTAAACTTCCGCGAGATCGCAATCTTGGCTCCAATCGCATTGGCGTGCCTTGCGATTGGCTTGTATCCAAAGCCGCTCTTGAACGCTGTTGAACCTTGCGTCAAGGATGCGTTGGTGAATTATCCCGCGGTGATTGATCAATACAACGCCAAGCGTGGGCTTGTGAATCCTGGCACGCCCGTGAAACAAGCGGAGGCCAAACCATGAGTTCTTTCCTTCCAATGGGGCCAAAAATACTTGTATTGACCCCTGAAATCATCGTTTTTGGTGGAAGCGTTGTCACCAGCATTATTGGCTTAAGCCGCAGCAAAACTTTGCGAAAGTCCGTGCCACTTCTTGCGGCGATCACATTGCTCGCCTCATTGGTGGCTCTTGCAATGGGCTATTCACACGAGTCCGCAGAGCAAGCCGGCGTGCTTATGCCGCACTTCAACAAGATCATCAAGGCGATTATTTTGGTGGTGGGCATTGGCCTTGTCGCGATTTCAGTTGGTCATATTGATCGCCGCATGGAAGAGGCCGTGGCTCGTGGCGCAACAACATTTGATCCCATGCGCGTGGTGCGTGGAGAATTTTATTCATTCATGTTGCTCAGCATTTGTGGAGCCATGCTTATTCCAGGCAGCCCAGATTTAATTTGGCTTTTCTTGGCGCTTGAGCTGACAAGTTTGCCAACCTACATCATGGTTGCCATGAGCCGCGGAACACGCCGCGCTCAAGAAGCCGCCGTGAAATATTTCTTCCTTGGCGCCATGAGCACGGCCATCTTCTTATACGGCTTCGCGCTTATCTATGGAAGCACTGGATCGCTCCAACTTTCAACCATCCGCGAGGTGTTCGCCGATCAATCAGCGCGTGGCGGTATTGACACGCTGGGAATCACAGGACTCATTCTTTGCATTCTTGGCTTCTGCTACAAGTTGGCCGCCGCACCAATGCATTTCTATGCGCCAGATGTGTATGAAGGCGCCGCCAATCCTGTCACAGGCTTCCTCTCGTTCATTCCTAAAATCGCTGGTTTTTCGGCGCTTGCCGTGCTTTTAAGCACCGTGGGTTGGTCTAGCCACGCGGGCTTCTCGGAAACCGGTGCGCCTATCAATGGATTACCCGCGCCAATTCTTGCCACGCTATGGATGATCTGCGCGCTCACCATGACGCTTGGAAATATCGGAGCCCTCTTACAAAAATCCGTCAAGAGAATGTTGGCTTACAGCAGCATCTCTCACTCGGGCTACATGGTTCTTGCGATCATCGCCGGACCTGGTCTAGGCTTTGAGGCGCTGCTGTTTTATCTGATCAGCTATGGCGTCACCAATCTTGCGATCTTTGGCGCGCTTTCAGGATTGCAAAAACGCGGCGAAGATGTTGAAAGTTTCGAGGAACTCAGCGGCATTGGTCGCCGCTATCCCGGACTCGCCGCATGGCTTGCGATTGGATCTGGCTCGCTCATGGGAATGCCACCACTTCTTGGTTTCTGGGCGAAGCTGATGTTGTTCATGGCGGGTGTTCAAGCTGGACACACACCACTGGTCATCATCGCCGCCATCAACAGCGCCGTGAGCGTTTGGTATTACCTGAGACTGATTGGCGTTCCATCTTTGTCACCGCCAGGCACATCTTCCGAAGGCGTGACCAAGGGACCAAGTTCATGGCCACGATTCGCTGGCGCCGTTGCCTCCGTGGCGGTCATTCTTTTGCCTTTGTTTGCCTCTCGCATTCTTGGCAATAGCGCTGAATTTGCGCCCACAAACGCCAAACCAACCTCTGCCACCACCCCCACGGCGCCAGTCGCTACCCCCAAGCAGACCACTGAAAATTCCCGGCAAGAAACACCGCGCCAAGACAATACGCAAATTGCGCTACACTCTTCGCCCACGCGGCTGTAGCTCAATTGGATAGAGCACAAGCCTACGAAGCTTGGGGTTGCAGGTTCGAGTCCTGCCAGCCGCGCTTACTTTATTCCGCGTGAATTTGAAATCGGTCCGCTTGCAAGTCATAGCGGCGCTCACGGCAACGCATGGGGAACACACTCACAAACTCTTGAGGAATTCCAGATGAGCGCCAACGCATCGATCGCCACTTTATTTAACCAGATCGCCGACGCTCTAGAAGTGCTGGGAGAAAATCAGTTCAAGGTCATGGCGCACCGCAAGGCAGCGCGCATTCTTGAGGATCTTTCAGACGATGTCGCTGAACTCTGCAAGAGCGATCCGGATAAATTAAAATCCATTGATGGCCTTGGCGCGTCGAGCGTGCAGAAGATCCAGGAGTTTGTGGCCACGGGGAAAATAAAAGCGCACGATGAAGTTTTGGCCAAACTGCCGCCTGGATTGATCGATGTGTTGCGCGTGCCTGGTCTTGGACCCAAGACCGTGAAGTTGCTTTGGGATCAAGGCGGCGTAACTGATTTGACCACGCTGAAATCGCAACTGGCCAGTGGCGCGCTGGAGAAGTTGCCGCGCATGGGCGCCAAAACATTGCAAAATATAGCGGAAAACCTTGCATTTTTAGAGACCGCCGGCGATCGGGCCCGCCTGGGCGACGCCATGCCCATCGCGGAAACTTTTGTCACGCAACTGCGAGCCATCAAAGGTGTCACGCAAGCCGAGTTCGCTGGAAGTTTGCGCAGAGGCCGCGAGACCATTGGCGATATCGACTTGTTGGTGGCCACGGAACATCCCGCTCCTGTCATGCAGTATTTCTGCTCTCACCCGCTGGTGGCCAAAGTGCTTGTTTCGGGCGACACCAAATCAAGCGTGCGTTTGAACAATGGCATGCAAGTTGACCTTCGCGCCGTGCCAGCCATGAACTGGGGCGCGGCGCTGTTGTACTTCACCGGAAGCAAGGACCACAACGTCATCTTGCGCGAGCGCGCCATTGAGCGCTCAATGCGATTGAACGAATATGGATTGTTCGCCGACGACGGCGACGAAACCCCACCGCAACAGCGCGGCGTGAAACCCGTGGCTTCAAAAACCGAACAAGAGATTTACATCAAGCTTGGGTTGGAGTGGATCGCCCCAGAGTTGCGCGAATCTCACGGCGAGTTTGACAACAATCTCACAAAACATCTCGTTTGCGCTGGCGACATCCGCCGTGAATTACATTGCCACACCACGGCCAGCGACGGCTTTCTGTCCATCGAGCAACTGATTGAAACCGCCAAAAGCCGCGGCTTTGACGCCATTGCCATTACGGATCACAGTCGATCAAGCGCGCAGGCAAACGGACTTTCCGTGGAGCGCCTGCGCGAGCATGCCGCCAACATTCGCGCGGCCAGCGCAAAAATAAAAGGCATTCATGTTTTGGTTGGAAGTGAAGTGGACATTCTTGCCGACGGACATTTGGATTATCCAGACGATGTTCTGGCCGAACTTGATTGGGTGGTGGCCAGTCCGCACACCGCGCTCAAGCAAACGCCAGAGGCCGCCACCGCGCGCCTTCTTGCAGCAATCGCCAATCCATTTGTGCATGTGATTGGCCACCCTACGGGACGCATTCTGAATGGCAGACCTGGCCTTGAACCAAACATGAAATTGGTCATTGCCGCCGCCGCCAAGGCGGGAGTGGCGTTGGAAATAAATTGCAATCCCGCGCGTCTTGATTTGCGTGACGCTCTTGTTCGCGCGGCGCATGAAGGCGGCGCAATGATTTCCATCAACACGGACGCCCATGATGGCGAACACTTTGATTTTCTACGCTACGGAATTCTCACCGCTCGGCGCGCCGGACTAACTGCCGCGGGTTGCGTAAACGCATGGCCCTGGAAACAATTTGAAACGTGGCGCTTGTCACGCGGACGCGCCAAGTCATTAAAGAATTCGTAATTGCCCACTTCACCGCGCGCCAAGCAGCGTCAACGGTGATTCGCTGCAACGCCTTCATGCACGCGGTCACCAGGCATAAGCAAAGTGTTCACAGCGTCAAAGAATCGCCTTCCTAGGCGCTCTTGTTCGGCGGCGTTGGCTTCAGTTTGTAAACGCAGGGTGTTCACATCAATGCCTGCGCTCTGAAACTTGGCCGTGGATCCGTTGATCTGTTTCAATATGGTCGCGCGATTCCACTCGGGGTGAAATTGAATGCCGTAACTGCGAAGACCAACCGAAAAAACTTGAATGGGGCACGCCTCGCTGCCCGCCAAAATTTGTCCGCCCGCGGGCAACTTTGTGACCTCATCGGAGTGCCAACACATTTTTAAACTCGACCAAGGTTGACCCGCAAACAAAGCGTCCTCGCGGCCAACGTTGTTCAGTTTCACAGTTTGCCAGCCCAGTTCTGATTTTTTCATGGCCTGAGTTTCGCCGCCCAAGGCTGAAGCCAACAATTGCGCGCCCAAGCACAGTCCAAGCACTGGAACATTGGCGTCATGCGCCATTTTCATGAATGCTTTTTCGGCGGCCATCCAAGGCGCGTCATTCAAGTGCACGGTCTCCGGTCCACCAAGGGAAATCACGCCGTGCACATCGTCCAAGTCGGCGGGCACAATTCCACCGGCGTTCAGTTGAATCACGCGCAGACGTTGGCCGTGGTGGCGCAGCGAATCCATAAGTAAATCGGCGGGGCAATCGGACGAATGTTGAAGAATGACAATGGCCATAGTGGAGCAAAGATAGCACAAGAAAAACCGCATGCTTTGCGCAACTTCATCCGCACGCCGGGACAATGCCTGCGTGAATAAGCCCATTTCAAAACATGACGCGGCGCAACCAACAAACCTGCTCGCGCCGAATGAATTCAGGGGCAGCGCGCCCAACCGCCCCACCGCCACGCACTCCGCACAATTTCGCGCTGAAAAATCCAACGCCCGCATCAACTCCGGAAAAAATGCGGAGGAGGCGGCCGCTCAATATTTGGAATCAAAAGGCTACAACATCATCGCGCGCAATCTGCGCCTGGGACACTTGGAAATTGACCTGTTGGCCACGCTTGCGAACACCAACTTGCTGATTGTGATCGAGGTCAAAGCCCGCCGCACAGGAACGCACGCGCCTGAATTGCGCGTGGACTGGCGCAAGCAACGCCATCTCATTCTTGCGGCGCAGATGCTTTTGTCCCGAAGAATGTTTCATGGCAAGCAAATTCAGTTTGACGTGGTCGCCGTTGAGATGGACCAACTTCAGAAACCTATGAACCTTCGCCATATACAGCGGGCCTTCGACGCGAATATGCGCTGAATGATTTGGGCAATGCGGGCGGTCATTGTTGTTGAAAATGTGTTTGGCGCACATGCTCCGAACGTGCTTCACACAACAAAGTGGATCGCTCTTGCGGCGCTCAACGGAAATAGCGCGTCAGCGTGATTGACACCAATCGCAATTTCATGGCCTCAAGATCGGAGGCCACCCAGCGCGTGCGCAAGTTGGTGTAGTAGCGCTGTTGCTCCATTCCATAGCGTTGATTCTCAATTTGTCGCCTCAGTTGCATTTGCAACGGAGGATCAAAAATCGACCTGGCTTTCTCCTGCTGCGTTGAAATCAGCGTCATCCACACAACTTGTGTCTTGGTCTCGATTGGTCCATCGACCTTGTTCAATTCAAGACCCTTGATCCGCGTCTTCATGTCATCCACAAGATCAGGAATCGCGTCGATGCCGCCTTTGGGAATGGTCATCTCGCGCCAAAAACCACCATCCGAAATTTTAAGATCCGCGGCCACTTGGCTGAACGATTTGCCTTGCGCAAAGCTTGCCTTCACCTGATCCACTTGCGTTTGGTTGGATTTCAAAACGGCGATGCGACCAATGCGAATCGTTGGAAGCGGATTATACGTGGCGCTATTTTGATCGTACAAACGCTCCACGTCGCGCCAACTCACGATGGTGCGCGGCCGAATGCGTCGATTTAAAAGATCGCCGGCAAGCGCCTGATTTTTTTGGCGGTTCATAAATTCCTCGATCGTCGTGCCGGGAAATTCTTCCTCAATACTGCGCTGGGCGTCGGCGCGGCTTCCACCACGCGTGGCGATTTCTTTTTCCTGCAAGTCCTTCAACCACGCCAACACGCCTTCCTGGGCATCTGCTGGAATCATGGCTTCTGCCTCGGAAATAATCAGCAAATTGTTCACGTATTGGTCAAAGGCTTCGCTAATCATTTGCACAACTTGGTTGCGCGCTTTCACGCGGTCTGGATCGGCGGCGATAGTGATAATGCGGTCTTCACGAGTCTTCAGGAATTCGCTGGCGTAAAGCGGCTTGCCATTGACTTGACCCACAAGCGAATCAACCGGCCACTTTTGATTGACGGGAAGTTGCGCGTCTATTTTCTCAGGCAACTTTTGCGTCATCGTGGTTCCATCTGGAGCCGTGGAAACCACCTCAGTTTTTTGCGTGCTCACTTGATTTCCGTTGGCCACATCCATGGTTGCGTCATCGGTTTCCACCTTGGGCGGCTCAAGGTCCGCGTCCGGAATTTGCACAATGCTGGGGTTCACATCCGCGGGCAGATTCCCTTGGCTAAACGCCATGGAATTCACCTCAACGGCGCCCTTAGGTGTGCTGTCGGTCGACATGCACCCCGCCACAAAAATCACGCTGATGATTTGAATGGCATTACGCAATGGATTCAAGCGCCTCAATCGCATGCGTGAAGTCTAATCAATTGCATTCGACTTGGTGCCATCGCGGCGTATACTAAATTTACAATGAGCGACAACAACACTCCAGAAATTCAAGTTGATTCGGATTGGAAAGCCCAAGCGCAAGCCGAGAAAGCGCGCTTGAGTCAACAGGAGGAAAGTCGCCCAGCGAAGCCGGGAAAAGATGAATTGCCACCCGCGGATTTCCGCAGTTTAGTGGGCTTGTTAGCTTCGCAAGCCATTGGAGGATTGGGTGGCTACACCGATCCGCAAGGCCGCGTCATGGTGGACATCATGGGTGCGAAGTTTGCGATAGATCTTATTGGTGTGCTTCAAGAAAAAACCAAGGGAAATCTCCTGCCTGAAGAGGAAGCCGAACTCAGCGAAGTGCTCGGCGAGTTGCGTTCACGCTTTGTGCAAATTGCGCAGGCCGTGGCGGCGCGCATGAAGAGTGGTCAAGGTGTTGAAAGTATGAGCGCTGGCGCCCCAGCTGGTTCACGCAAGGCTCCAGACGCGGGAGCTGGTCCCAAGTTGATCATTCCGTAATCAACTTCGACTAGCGAAACAACATCGCGGACAGTAGACGCTCCATTGGCGGGTAATACAAAGACAAGTACGCGCCAAGAAAATACAAAACGATCACACCAAGTAGAACGCGGTCCTCGGTCAATGTCTGCAACGGCTTGTCGGACAAGCCCAAGTTGGCGCGGCGATAGAAGCGGTGAATGCTGATGGCCACAAATGGCGTGAGCAAGGCAAGTCCAAACGCGCGGCTTCCATAGAGACCATTGGCGTGCTCCGACAGCGTGTACATGAGGTAAGTCACAAGCACCAAGCACGCGCTCAGTGCCAGCAACCAATTTAATTCGTCGCGCGTGTCGTAACCAGCGCGGGATTTCCAATGCATGATTTCGCCGTGTTTGACGGCATTTTCAGCCGATGCCTTGTCGCACAACCTCTTGGTGAAACCCAGAAACAGCGTGAGGAAGAACACGCACAGCACCAACCAAATTGAAATCTGCACTTGAATGCTTGTGGCCCCCGCCGCCGCGCGCAAACAAAAACCCGACGCCACAATTGCCACATCCACAAATGGCGTCACTTTGAAATACAAGTTGTAAAGCAATTGCAGTCCGACATAACTCAATAGGATTACGCCCGTGTTGGCGTTCACGCGCCAAGCAAGTAGCGCGCCCACCAACACAAGCAACGCCCCCGCGCCTAATGCGGCTGGCACACGAATGGCGCCACTGGCAACGGGGCGCATGCGCTTGATCGGATGCTTGCGATCCTCAGCGGCGTCAAGCGCGTCATTGATGGCGTAGATGCCACTGGCAGTCAAGCAAAATGCAAGCAACGCAACAAGCAGCGCGCCCCACTTTTGTACAACAACATCCGAGGGAATATCCCGACCTTGGCTTGAAAGCCAAAAGACCATTGGCAACAAAACAAATATATTTTTTACCCAGTCACCGGGGCGCAATAAAGAAACCCATTTCGTCATGCGCTATTCATCGGACAAATGAGCGCGCGCTCGACAGACTTTAAGCGACTTTAAAGATGAAATCGCATTGCAAAGCTAATCACCACACGGGTTATATTCTTGTTGTTCCCCAAACCACGCTCGTATTGAAATGCCAGCTTTAAAGGCTGCATTTTGAGTATTTGCAACGAGCGCCAAATCAAGAAACAGTGCAGGTCTTGCGCTCGTCGCCCGCTTCAACGCGTTCAATCTTCAGAGCCAAGCCCGTATCGCTGCTCACTTCAATCAGCACGCCCGACACGCGGACCTCGCCGCCAGAAACTTCATATTGAACAGGCAAGGCCGTGGTCATGTGGTGCACCACGCGGCTGGCGTCGCGGCCAATCACTCCGTCACATGGCCCGCACATTCCAACATCCGTAATGAACGCGGTGCCGCCGGAAAGAATGCGCGCATCCGCCGTGGGCACATGCGTGTGCGAACCAATCACAGCGGCAACGCGTCCATCAAGGTGGTGCGCAAGCGCGGCCTTCTCGCTGGTCACTTCCATATGTGCCTCAACAATCACAAGCGGACGCTTTTCTGGGAGTTCTTTCAGCACACGGTCGGCCGTGGCGAAAGGATCATCCGCGGGCAGCGGAAAATAAATCCGTCCAAGCATGGTGGTCACAAACACATCGCGCGGCCGACCCGCCGCCGCCGCAATGCGAACCCAACGTTTGCCAGGCGCGCGATCGGACAAATTTGCAGGTCTGCACACGGGAATAGATGGGTCCTCCAGAGCCGAAGTGATTTTGGGATCACGGTAGACATGGTCGCCCAAAGTCACGGCGTCGGCGCCAGCGTCGCGCAATGCCTGCAACAAATCAGGGGTAATTCCCGATCCATTACGAATATTTTCGCCATTGATAATCACCACATCGGCGGAATATTTTTCCCGCAGCGTTGGCAAGTGCTTGGCCACAGCGGCTCGCCCAGGAGCTCCCACCACATCACCAAGAAATAAGATTCGCATTGGACGTGCCATACTGGTTACACTCTACCGCAAGCGCGGAGTTTCCATTGGTGAAATTTCTCGCTCATTGACATTCAACCATGAGCACAACGGCATTTCATAATGGCGACAAGGTTCGCCATAACGCTCGCCCCGAATGGGGAATTGGTTCTATTTTGAAAGTTGAAATGCTCACGCGCGAAGGCAAGCCCGATCAACGCCTGTGGATTCGCTTTCCAAACATTGGAACCAAGACGCTGTTAGCCAGCGCGGCGGATTTGGAAATCACCAATGAAATCGTGGCGGATGTGGCGCAGTCAATTCACTCGCGGCCAACGCTGGCTCAGGTGGAAATGAAGCGCGAAGGCGGATGGCTTGGCGCAGCTGGCGCCGACAAACCCGAAGCCGTGATGACCGCGCTCACGCCTCAAGCCACTGATCCATTTTTAAGTTTGCGCAAGCGTTTGGAAGTCACGCTTTCGCAATATCGTTTCGAGGCCACGGGCGCACGCCTAGTGGATTGGGCCGTTGCGCAAAGTGGAATTGACGATCCGTTGAGCCGATTCAATCGACAAGAACTTGAGCAATTCCACGCCAAATGGCGCTTTGATCTTGACGCTCATTTGGGCAAGTTGCTTATGGAATGTCGCCGCGAGCCCGATGTATTGGCTGGCGAACTTTCCAAAGCGCCTCCACTGGCCCAACGTGCCGTGCAGAAAATTCGCGGCATGCGCTAAGCGCGTTGCTCTGCTTCCCAATCACCAATTTATTTGATTCAAAGATCGATAGATTCAGTTTGTCGCGCTGTTCCGTCTGCGCAGGCTCGCGACTATGAATTCGCCATTGGACGGCACACAAAACTTGCCAAGACGTTTTTTATTATTGATATTCAAGGCGGAGGGCACATTATGAATGACACTTCGATGGAAAACAAAATGAAGGAAGCAATTGAATCGCTCTACACCACATGCTTGGGTGCGGATGGCGTGGCGCAGCAACAGCGCATTCCCGCTCGCGAAGCGATCGACGCACTGCGCATGCTTTGCGCGTACCAAACATTCGACATAGAAGCCACGCGCCGCGAGAACACTGGTCTTCGAGCTCTGATCAAGGGCAAACGAAAACCACGGCGCAAAGACTGAAACTCATTTGATTGAAGAACCACGCACTCGGGTGAACGAGCTTCATGAATTTTCAGCGCGTAACCCCAAGCCACAGCGCCTCAAGATCGCGCTCGCGTATGGGCGGAGTCAAGCCATGCCCCGCTCCCCAAGGCAACAGGCGCGCAAAGCGAACGCTCCACTTGAATTGACTCCATGTTGATGCCTCGCAACGCCTTGGCCGCTCCTGCGCCAACCGCGGCTTCCATAGCGAATCAAATTGATCACGCTGCGCGCGCAATACCCCCGCACCTTCCAGTTGCGCCACGCGAGCGCGGTGCGCCTTGATCAACGTTGAAGCCACCAGCAAATAATTCAGCGGCATGTCTTGCAGCCAATCGCGCCGAAGTAAATCGTCGCGCTCGCTTTGCGCATCTTGAAGAATTGGCGCCCACGACGCCGGCGCGGGGCGCTTCAATTCCGAATCAAGCGCCAACACTTCGTTGGCAAGAGCCGCCACGGCATGAAGGACGCGCTGCGTGGCTCCAAGGATTTTTTTATCCACGCTCTCAATCTGCTGGTTAAATTCATCACGTGTTGGAAGCGCCTCTTTGCCTTCAAGCAAAATCAACTCCGCAATACGCACAACCAATTGATGTTTCCAAGTATCTGAACTACTGCCAGCCACGGATTGAATGGCCGTAAATTCGCCGTGAAAATCCAAATGATGCTCAATTGCGCCGTGATTCAGTTGCAACACCAACTCGCACAACGCGTGCAACTGACTTTCATACGCCTCTTGAAGCGTGGCGAATTGGCGCAAACGTACGCCTTGATCATTGTGAACTTCTTGATCAATTGCATGCTTACCAATTGTCGCGCCAACCTTCACATTCTCAGAATCATGGCGCACATTGTCGCGGCTCTTGAAATGCTCTTGAACATCAGACATTTCAAGCGCGGCCCAAGCACGCACTTGACCCACTTGATGGCCAATGTTCACCGGCATTGGCAACACCGCGGGCAAAGGCGCGATCCACCACGCAAACTCTTTGCCTATAGGCAAGCCATTTGTGGTGCGCGCAATGACTTCGCGGCGTGCAAGATCCGATTGCGCGGCAAATTTTTTCACAAGCTGCGCAGCGTCTCGACCTGTTGCCAACACACGTCCATCGCTCTCAATCACTTCAATACGCGCGCTGAAGTGCGCCGGCACATTTGCAAGCGCGAAATCTTCCACACGCACTTCAAGTCCACTGGCGCGCTTTAATTCACGCGCAAGCAATTCAAGCAGCGAACCAGAACCCACTTGGTGCTGCTCTAAAAACGCTTGAATAACAGCCTCCACTGGTTGAAATCGCGCGCGTACACGCTTGGGCAAACTGCGAATAAGCGCCTCTATTTTTTCCGCTATCAATCCCGGCACCAACCACTCAAGCCGATCGCAATCCAAATCCTGCAACTCAAGCAACGGCACGCGCACGGTCACTCCATCCGCATCGGCGCCCGGCTCATGCTGGTAATGCACATTCACCACATGACACCCAACATCCAATTGCAATGGCCACTTCGCCTCATGCGAATCCGCAAGTGGCTCCACAAAGAAATCGGATTGCGACATGCGCAAGATTTCCGGCTTACGTCGCTCAATCACGGCGCGCCACTTCTCAAACGACGCGCGATTGAAAATAGTCAGAGGCACCACCGAGTCGTAAAATTGAAACTTGCGATCAGCGTTGGCCAGTAAATTTGCCTGTCGACGCGCGCGCGCGATTGAGTTCACCTGATCTTCAATCTTGAGATTGTGCGCTAAAAAATCTGCCTTCACGCCAAGTTGATCCTCCACCAATGCGCTGCGAATAAAAATCACGCGCGCCTCTACTTGATTGTCAACTCCATACGGCACGCGCCGACGAGGAATAAGATCAAGCTCGCCAAAACTCACGCGCTCCCACGCCGCCACTTGACCAGTGTCGCGTATGTAATGCGGCTCGCTGGTGGAACGCTTCACAAGATGCGACGCCATTTTTTCGATCCACGTTGGCTGAACTTTTCCCGCCAAGCGGCCAAGCCGCCTACCAGTGTCCACCACTTCCCCAACAACAATCCATTCGCAATTTCGCCGCGCCAAACTAGAGCGCGCATGAATGGCAAACGTTTGCCCGTCGCTTAATTTGTATTGACCATCCACGCCGCGGCGCGCGACCTGCGTTGCAAAACCAGCCAGCACAGCTTCATGCACCGCTCGAGTGGGAGGAGTCGCCGCGTCGCTGCCAACTTCCGCGCGCAAACGATCGCGCACAAACCATTCCAATTGCCGTCGAACATCGCTCCACTCGCGCAACCTGCGCTGCGATAAAAAATGTTCCTTGCACCAACGACGCAACGCGCTTGAACCCAGCGTGTCGCGCGCCTCTTTCCACGCCGTCCACAATTTCAACGCAGACATGTAGTCGCCATCTAGGTCGGCAAATTGTTGATGCGACAAGTCCGCCAGTTGCGCCTGATCCGCCGGCCGATCGCGCGGATCCGCCACCGAAAGAAACGCCGCAATGGTGAGCGCGGCGGCCGCGCAATTCAGCTCAAGCCCCGCAACCACCACGCGCGCAACCCGCGGATCAACAGGCATTTTCGCCATTTTCTTACCAACGCCACTGAGGCGACCGTGCCGATCCGTGGCTCCAATTTCAAACAGCGTGCGCTCGCCTTCTTCAATTTGACGCGCGCCCGGCGGATCCAGAAACGGAAATGTTGACGGCTCGCCCAAACCTAAATCACGCATGCGCAGAATCACACCAGCAAGCGAAGTGCGTTTTATTTCTGGCGGCGTCGCAACGGAGCGCGCCTGAAAATCCTGCAAGTTGCCCAGGCGCACGCACACACCCGCGGCCATGCGACCCGCCCGACCGCGCCGCTGCTCTAGTGATGCTTGGCTCGCTGGCTCCACCAACAATCGCTCTATGCGCGACTTTGGCGAGAAGCGACTCATGCGAACCAAACCGCTGTCGACCACAAACCGCACGCCTGGAACGGTCAAACTACTTTCAGCAACATTGGTGGCCAACGTCACGCGGCGCGTCTTGGCGGGCGCAAAAACTTCATCTTGCTGCGCGTCGCCCAAGCGCCCGTACAACGGAAGAATTTCAACCTCACGCGCTCCAGCGCGACCACGAAGCGTGTGTGCCACCTCCAAAATCTCGCGCTCGCCAGGCAAAAACGCAAGAACATCGCCAGGACCCTCCACCAAACATGCTTCAATCGCGTCGGCCATAAAAATGGGATCCGCATGATCCTCCGCAGGAATATCGCGCCAACGAACTTCCACAGGAAACGCGCGGCCAGCCACGCGAATCACGGGGCAACCACCAAATGCCTCGCTAAAGCGATCCGCCTCAAAAGTTGCGCTGGTCAAGATCACCTTGAAATCTTTTCGCGCCGCAACAATGCGTCGCAGCGCGCCAAGCAGAAAGTCAATGTTCAAACTGCGCTCATGCGCTTCGTCGACAATAATTGCGTCATAGCGCATCAGCAGCGGATCTTGCGCAAGTTGCGCCAAAATAATTCCGTCGGTGGCCACGCGCACAAGCGTGCCCGCATCCGCGCGCTGCTCAAAGCGGATTTGGTAGCCCACCAACGTTCCCAGCGGCACGCCCAACTCCGTCGCCAAACGCGTTGCCGCCGCGCGCGTTGCAATGCGTCGCGGTTGCGTGTGCGCAATTTCGCCAGCCACGCCGCATCCAATTTCAAGCAGCATCTTGGGCAGTTGCGTGGTCTTACCGCTGCCAGTTTCCGCCTCCACTACCACAACTTGATTGCCACGCAACGCCGCAAGTATGTCCACGCGCGCCGCCGTGATCGGCAGCGGCTCTGGATAGTTCAACGCCGGAACGCTGGCTCGCCGCGCGGCCTGGTTCTCTTGGCTTCGCTGATGGGGATTCGGACGCACGCGCCAATAGTAGAGCCGCCGAAATTACAAACCACATTCAATTCAAGCTCACGAAACAGCGGCGAATTAAGCAAATCCACAACACTCAAAACACACAACTATATAAAAAGCAAAACCCCGACGAAAAGGGTTACGTCGGGGTAAGGTCGAGAAAGGGGGTCGACCACATGCTTGATTTGAAAGTGTCAGCACGACACTCTCTACATATATGTAAACGTAAAAAACAGGTGACCTTGATCACGCACTTTCACATTTTTGCATATTTATTTTATTTGCCAAAAAAAGGACTCAAAACAAACAATTTGAACTATTTATTAAAAAATTGTTCAGATCGTGATCGTCAACAGGCAAAAATTACGTTTATATCTATATGAAGAGCATTACAAAGTATCACCAGTCGCAGGTTGAAACTGCGGACCTACAAATCACGCAAGCCGAACTCCTTTTGTGGCTGCCGAATCAGCCGCAAATTCGCCGCGAGATTCTTCATGTTTCACAAGACAGCCAGGTGTACAACCTGCTACCAAACCCAAAATTAACTGGCGGAATTAGTTTAAATCTTTGCCAAAAGCATTTTCACGCAAGTTTGTCCGGTCCGGATCGAGCAGACCTTGAAATCGAGTGTATTGTGCATGAAGGCTCCACCATGACGCTGCCAATATGGGCCGTGGCTCAAGGACCAGACGCCGACGCGAATTTGTGGGACAGCTTTGGCCGACTTGTGGTGCCAGATCTTTTAACCCGCGGCATTGATGCGGCAGACATTTTCTTAAATGCAGGCAAGTACATGATCATTGCCAGCGTCACGGGCAACACAACCATGGTGCTTGGCGCTGGCGTGGCCATGAGCGAAGTAACCCTTCCACTCACCGCACCCGTTCGCAGCAGATCCCGCTCCGCGAGTTAACACTCGAAGGCAATTCACGCGACATCTTTTAAAAGCAATAAAAACGCCGTATTTGTGGCGTTTTTACATTTGCAAAATTTCAAACCAAAGCTCACTCACATCCATTGCGCTTGGTTGATTCCCCCCCGCTATTTTCAATTACACAATCGCCAAAGTTGCAAGCACTGTGTCCAGCGCCTCATCAAAGGCGCGAACTGTCTGCGGCCTTGCGCTTGGAGCAATCGACAACGCCTGGCTCAAAAGGTCGCTGATTGGACCAGCCAACTCAGGTCGCACTTCTTCAAGGCGAACGCGCTCATCCATAAGCACAGCCTTGAGCAAGCCAGCAGCGCTCTTGCCGTCGGCTTCATATGGCAACCGACCTGCGAGCATTTCATAAAGCAACAAAGCAACTTGATACACATCGCTGGTCACACCAATGCGATCACTGCGACCATCGGTTTGCTCGGGGCTCATGTATGCGAATGTTCCCACCAAGTGACCTGTCTCCGTGCGGAAACCAGTGCGGCGACCTTCTTCATTGGTAAGGCGGGCCACGCCAAAGTCAACAAGTTTAATGTGACCATCCGCGGTCACCATAACGTTGTGAGGCTTAATGTCGCGGTGAATCACGCCAGCGTCATGCGCATGCGCCAAGGCCGCAAGAATTTCTTGAATCAGAACAATGCTGCGCGCGGGAGTTGGGCTGTGGGCCTTGGTCCACATGTCTAGCGACATGCCGCTGATAAATTCCATCACCAAGTACGTGTTGCCATTCACGGAACCTGTTTCCACAACCTGCACAATGCCCGAATGTGAAAGCCGTGACAAGGCGCGGCATTCTTGGCGAAATCGCTGCAACACTTGGCTACCCGCGCCATGCGAGCGAACCATTTTAATAGCCACGCGACGGCCAGTTGAACTATTCGTTGCGCTATACACGCTGCCCGCGCCACCGGAACCCAACACGCTGTCAATGGTGTAGCCAGAAATCTCTGGCAGTGGTTCTTCATGCTCAACAGCGATTGCGGCAGCGTCGGCAGGCATGACCATGTCATTTGAGATCATGTCACCTTCAAGCAAGCCTTCTACTTCCGCACGAATGCCGGCATCGGGGCAGGCAAAATCCATGAACGCTTTGCGCTGTGGAGCCGACATGCATGACACAGTGTCAAAGAGACCACGAACAATCATCCAACGATTTGGAAGATTTTGCGGGCAAAGGCTCACTGAGTCACCTCCGCGGAACTGTCATCAATTGTGCCAATCACATTGCTCGCGCTTGGTCGCAAAGCACCAGTGCGAACGCGAACATCGTAATCCGTCTGCAGCCATGCTTTGGCGAAGCGCCAATCGCGGGTCACTGTCGCGCTGCTTAAATCCAACAAGCGCGCAATGTGTTCTGGTTCCAAACCACCAAAGATGCGCAATTCTGCTACTTGGGCACTGCGAGGATCTTCCTTGGCCAAGCTTTGCAACGCATCTTCCAAAGCAAGAATGCCGCCGGAATCAACTGTCGCGTCAAATGGTTCAAATACATCCGTGCTGGCTTTGAAGCTCTGTCCACCACGCTTCTTGGCGAGGCGACGGCGCGCATGATCGCCCAAGACGGAACGAAGCACAGTGGCTGCGGTGGCCAGAAAGTGCTCTTCTGTTTTAAATTCACTTGAATCACGTTCCGCCAATTTAATGAATGCTTCATGCACAACCGCGGTTGGTTGCAATGTGTGGCCGCGAGGTTGCGAACGCATATGCAAAGCGCTCAGCTCCTTCAAGCGAACATAAATACTTTCAAACAGATCTGAAAGTGGCAAAGTTGTCTGTTGGGAATCGGACACAGGGGAACTCCAAAAAACATATTAGTTTTAATTCTTCTGGAAACGCCCAGAGTCTTCAAAACCCGGAACTAACCCCTAACCATCCGACCATCCCTTGTATCTCCGACTCCTTGAACATACACCAATTACCAAACAAAGCAAGACAGTGTCGATAAATAGATTTTTATTATTTGGATCTGAACACATAAAGTGCCATTGAGATGCCTTAGGGGTGTATTTGGAATTAAAAAATTTAAAAAATATGGCGTATAACCCCCACCTTGCGCACCGAATTTAAGTTTTTGTGGCCTGTGGTCAAAGTCCCCACGAGCAAAGTGCATGGCTTTGCGGCAACAAATGAGCCATTTACAAAATATTTATAAATATCGCGTATTGCGTGATCAAGGTCAGTCATTTTTTACGTTTACATATATGGAAGACCTGTTTTGGTGCAGTGGGAACTGCCACCGAACCAGCAATCCAAGACTGCTTGGATTTGGGCCGCAGACCGACGGATTCGGTGAATTGGAAAGCTTCAGCGTTGAAGCTATTGCCAATGATTCTTACTGGTTTTTGCATTATTTAAGGATTCACCAATGTTCAAATTCGCCTCTAATCGATCCTCTTTGGCTGTTTATCTACTTGCCTGCTCAGGCTTTATAGCTTCTGGCGCAAGCGCCAACCCTGGCGTGATTTACAATGACGCCATTGGCGACATTTCTATTAACCTTGCAACAGGCGGCGGAACGCTTGACCTTGTGTCAATGGAAGTTTCGCACACCGCGACTGACATTCAGTTTAAGTTGACCGTGAACGGCAACATCGGCGACACCAATTGGGGCAAGTTCATGGTTGGTATTGCCAACAACAAGGGCAACGGCACCAGCAGCAGCGATGGTTGGGCTCGTCCAATCACCATGAGTGCAAATGGCGGCATGACCAATTGGCTTGGCTCATGGGTTGATAGCGGCGGCGGCGCGGAAAATTACAGCAAGCAAGCATCTTGGGGCTTAACTGGCGC
>CAIKXA010000029.1 GCA_903831295.1 uncultured bacterium
CTGGAATCTTTTTCAAATCCATTGGATGTCGTGTCGGATTTGGCCGCGATGGTGGCGCTGTTTGTCGGCGCGGGAATGATTGGCGTGGCTAGATTATTTCCATTCAAACTCATGGAGGGCTCGGCCATGGACAGCACGTTTGCCGCACGCGACGGATCCCTTGATGCCGCGGCCAAATCCTTGGCTCGCCGAGAAGAGTTGCCTGAAAGTTTGTCCGCGGCTGCGTCGTAATAATTCGCCGCGTCACCATAGCGTTTTTGGTGCACCATTAAATCGCCAAGCATTACTTTGCTGTCGCCCGCGGTCTGTGCGTCCATGCTTTGCTCGGAAATTTGAAAGCGCGTCTGCGCCTCTGAAAAATTTCCAAGTTGATACGCGCTCAATCCCGCTAGAAATGCCGCTTGATCCCGCACAATTCCAGAAGAATCATTCTGCACCGCGCTTGATTGCTCGAGGGATTGCTTCCAATTCTTCGCCTCATAGCTGGTGATTGCACCATCAAGTCTGTCAGGCTGCGCGCTTTGACACGCCGTTGAGTTTGCGACAGCCAACACGGCCATAAAATAAATCATCGATCGAGCCACAGTGCAAAGCAGATTGGCGTTGGATAAATTTAGCCTGGATATTTCTGTGCCCGAAGTCGGGGACTTATTTTGGTTGCGCGCCAAATTTTTATGGTGCGATGGTTGCGCGCATGATGTCAATGCAAATAGCGAGTTCTCCAATTGAATTCCTTTCAAGCACGTGCAATCAAATGAGATTGGGATACGTTCCGTAAAATTTTTTCAGCAAGTCAAGTCAAATCGGTGCAGGTCCATGTTCGGCGCATTTGCAATCGCATACGCAAGTCATGCGCGTTGAGTCAATTTGAGAAGCGGTTTCTCTTGGCGTACTGTATCGCCAGAAATGAAACTGCTTCTTGATATTCAGCGCCAACTTCTGCTTCATCCAAACCATGTTTTTGTGCAAGACGATCAACGCCAGTGGAAAGGCTTCACATTGCTTGTGGCCGCGTGGCATGTTGCGCGCGCCATTGAGCGGACCACCCAACGCGAGCGAGTTGGAATCATGCTTCCCACCAGCGGCCTGTTTCCAGTGGCGTTGTTGGCCACATGGATGCTTGGTAAAACCGCCGTGCCGCTGAATTATTTATTGTCGCGCGATGACTTGGAATATGTCTGCCGCGACGCGGGCATTGATTGCGTTGTGACGGTCAAACCCATGCTTGAATTTATTGGTGGTCCAACTGCGTCCATGAAGCCGCTCATGATGGAGGACATGTCTTTCAAAGGGCTTCCGCCGGTGCGCCGCGCCAAGCGCCGTGGCGAAAATGAACTTGCCGTGTTGCTGTACACCAGTGGAACCAGCGGCAAGCCCAAGGGCGTGATGTTGAGTTGCGGAAATCTTGCCGCAAACATTGATCAAGTCTTGAACTGGGCCACGTTCACCCGCAAAGATATTTTGCTTGGCGTGTTGCCGCAATTTCATTCCTTCGGCTTGACCATTCTCACGTTGTTGCCACTGGCCATCGCCGCCAAGGCCGTCTATACCGCCAAGTTTGCGCCGCGAAAAATTCTTGAACTGGGTAAGCAACATCAAGCCACTGTCTTCGTGGCCATTCCATCCATGTATCACGCGCTGGCAGCGCAGAAAACTGGTGGCAAGGAGCATTTGGGAATGTTGCGTTACGCGGTGAGTGGGGGCGAGCCGCTTCCAGCCAACGTGAGCAACGAGTTCTTTGAAAAGTTTGGCGTGAGAATTTCCGAGGGCTACGGCTTGACTGAAACCAGTCCCGTGACCAATTGGTGTTTGCCCGCTGAATATCGCGCGCGCAGCGTGGGTCGTCCGTTGCCGCGGGTGGAGCAGTGGATTGTGGACGCGCAGGGCAACAGACTTCCAGCCAATCAAGATGGCGAGATTCGCATGCGTGGCCCCAACATTATGCAGGGCTACTGGAATCTGCCACAGGACACCGCGCATGCTTTTGATGACAAAGGGTTTTTCCGCTCAGGCGACATGGGGCGTTTCGATAACGATGGGCACTTGTACATCACTGGACGCATCAAGGAAATGTTGATCATTGCCGGGGAAAATGTTTTTCCGCGCGAGATTGAGGAGGCGCTCAATCGCCATCCAAGCGTGAAGGCGAGCGCCGTGATTGGAGTGGCCGATGAAAGCCGCGGCGAAACCGCGCTTGCGTTTGTGGAAATCAATGAAGGCTGCGCATTTGATGAAGCCACTTTGCGTGCCCATTGCCGCGAGCATTTGGCGCAGTTCAAAGTGCCACGCGTAATTCGCGCGCGCAAAGAATTGCCGCGCAACGCCACAGGTAAAATTATGCGCCGATTATTGTCGGCGGATACGCCCGGCGATTTGTAGCTCGCTTAAAATTTTTGTATTCACACTCCGCACGCGCGGTGGCGGGGAGGTTGAGTCAAGATTTGCAATTACGGGCACGTACCAAAGTTGGCTAGCATTTGCCCCAAATCCGAGCTGTCCACAAATCCGGACGCGTTGAAATCCGCCGAGCAATTTGTGCAAAGACCAAACTGTCCCAACAGTGTGCCAAGGTCTGCTGCGTCCACAATTCCACTTTGATTCAGATCTTCAACGCAACATGATTGCGCGCTTGAGATCAAAGTGACATGCACCGTTGCGAACCCTGTTTGCCCAGTAAGCGATGCGACTCGAATCAAATACGGAGTTGCGCAATTCGCTGCAAGCGTGACGCGACTCGCGTAATTTGGACTGCAAAAAATGCTGTTGTCGGAGCATTGTTTCAGAGTCAGGCTCGAGCATGGTCCCGTGAATACATCCATGCGCGTGTCAAAGGTCGCTCCACAGACATCGATCTGATAGTCGCCGGATGTTCCTTGCGGCGAAGTCCATCGCAACCAAACATCGCCGCCCGACACGGCGGTGTTTGCCGCACATGTAAAAGCGGGCGACCCCGCAGTGGAGCCCAACAAAGTGATGTTGGTCGAGCCAGTTGAAATGTCCAGCGGACTTGCGCATGAGTCATACACGGGCGCGGGTGCGCCGCAATCTTTCGCCGCCAAGATGGCGCAGTCCGCGTCCCAAGCGGTTTCGCAACAAGACGCAATGTAAGCGCACACCAAGGAGCAACAAGATGGATCAACGCAGCTCGGTGTTCCGTGCACATCAAAGCAACCGCCAGTGGCGTTCACGCAAGGCAACGCGCACGCGGCCGCGGTTTCAACTTTCATCCAGTATCCGCCGTTGGAGCAATCAATTGTTTGGCTTGAAATAATTCCGTTGGCTCCAGGGGCGACCACAATCCAGTATTGCGCCGGGGCCACGCAATTCCAATCGCGCCCCGAGGAGCAACCCGCGCCGTTGACCAAAACCTGGGCGCCGGGCAAGGCAGTTTCAGTGGAGTTCACAGGCACTAGCGCGGCGAACACTGGGCGCACCGCGGCAAGCGTGATGGAAACTTTCACTGATCCGTCTTGGTCGGTATCCGCGTTGCGCAGGTCGATGGAGTAGACATCCACATCCACAACAACATTTCCGCCGCTGTTGGTGGTGAAAATTTTTCCGCAGATTGTGGCTTGCGCGGCGATGGATTGAGGCGTGTTGGGACCGACGCTATCGGGGCGGATGCTTGGGTCATTTGTTATTTGCGAGCAAATTTCACTTTCATTGGTCGCACCTACTGGGCATGTCAAAGTGCAATTTGAGTTGCACAATTGCACCGCCACGAAGGCGCAAAGATCATCCCACATCACTTCGCAGCAACTGGGCGATCCAGCGCACACGGATTGGCAACAGACCGCGTCGGCGCAACTGGAATTTCCGTGGGGTTGCATGCAGTCGCCCGCATTTGGATCCCCGCAACTCATTGGCGGAGGAAGCACGCATATTTCTTGCGCCGACCAAGCGCAATTGGTGTCCCAACTAGAGTCACAACAGAATGAATCAATTGCACACACCAATCCGCAGCACGCTGAGTCCGCGCACGACGCTTTCAGATGAGGAATGAAACACGATCCCAATCCCGGAATGCCACAAATTTGACAAGTTTGATTGGCGTAAAATAAACAGTTCTCATCCCAATTTGTTTCGCAGCAAACAGGTGAGAAGCTGCAGACCTCGGAGCAACATCCATTGTCCACGCATCCCGGTCCGCTGTGAATTTCACCGCAGGGGCCCAAGCCGCAACCAGTTTGTTGCGCATGCGATGAAGCGATGCAACAACACATCATGATGGCAAGCGCAAACAATGAAGACCACGATTTAGAATTGAACACTAAGACTTTCCACGTGGTTGGAGTGCGGATAAATGTGTGGCGCCATGAAAACCCAAAGTTCCCACAATGTCCAACCAATAAACAATATGTGGACTAGAACGCATCAAGGCACTATAAGTCCGAACCATATCAAATCAAAGTTCCACATAAGTTCAAACATGCATTACAGAGGGCAGGAGCCAAACGAAAGTAAAATAATTCCAAGATCGGCCGATGACACTTCTCCATCGCCATTGAGATCAATTGGGCCCCCAATTTCCCCAAATTGAAGCAAGCAAATGCCCACATCCGCGCTATTGACCACTCCCGAGCCATCAAAATCCGCGGGGCAATTGCAGGTACTGGCAACTATTGGGCTGACAGAAAGAGTTATTGGTCCACCCACGCCCCATCCGCCCAATCGAATGAGAACCGTCGATCCGCAGGTCATTTCAAACTCAGTCATCGCGCCTTCGCCATCGCAAGCGTCATCGCTGCATGCGATCAAGTCGCCGCCGCAATCGCTGTAGATCGCAATGCGCGAATCAAATGTGGTCTCCGAGCAGGTGTTCACTTGGTAACTGCCCGAGCCATGCGCCGAAAATGTAAACCACGCATCATGGGTGAACGCCAGACCTGCGCCATCATCGCAACTCGTTGGCAACCATGTGCTTTCACTGGTCGCGTGTGTTGTGTCCGCAAGTGTTTCACCAACATACACTGGCGAAGCCATGTCGCAGCGATCATTGATCAATCGTTCGGGCGTGCAAGGCGTCACGCTGGCTTGAATGGTGTAGCGCGAACGATCGTCTTGGCACGAAATATTTTCAAACAATATTGATCGCACCGCAACCCGAGTAAGACCGGCGGGCACGCACACGCGTGTGATTGAAGAGCACCCATCCACGCCCTCCGCGAACGTGGTCGGCGGGCACTGGTCATCAACAATCGCCAACCCAATCGAGCCCGTGGTCCAAATTTCAATGCTGAGCAATTGCGGCGAGTCAAGCCAGATTTCAAACCAATCCACATCGCGATCTGTGTCGGTTGACCAGGCTTGACCGCCCAATTTTAAATTTGGAATGAGCGCTCTCACATCTTGAAGATTTTCACAATCCTGCGGCAGATCATTTTCACACATCGTCATCTCGTCTAGATCTGGTATTGGCACTTCGCACTCAGCCGTGGCGCGGCACGTCTGGCACAGAACGCCGGCCTCCAATGCGCAGCGTTCATCCCACGCAATAGAGCAGCAAAACGGATCAAGCAAACACACCGTGTCGTTGCATTCTTGATTGACGCAACCCATTCCAGCATGCGCGCCGCAACATGGGTTGTTCTGGGCAAACGTCGGCGCAATGATCAGGCAATAAGCCAACATGCATATCCAAACGAAGGCGCGAATCAATCGCGTGCTGCCATGCAATGGCAACGTAATTTGGCGCGTTAATGCGGTTGCGCGCGCGGCATTCTTATTACGAACTGCAGTGAAGCGAGTAAATTTCCTAGACCAAACAGAACTATTCAGTAGGCATGCGATGTGGCGGTTCATCGAAGGCTCCATTTCTCCGCTTTGAGCGGTATGTGAAATCATGCCGCGCCAAGAGTGCCGATTTGAAAGTTCCTGCCTTTTTTCTTGATCATTGTGTAAATGCCCGTCTGGCTTATTTAAAATTCACTTTTGGGTGATACGGCAATTATTTTTTGTGGATAGGTGGTGCAAGAGTGGCCATCTTGCTACCGTTGTCACTTCGAGCCCGCCGTTCAGGCGAGCCTTCCGCACCATTTGGAGTTTCAGCACATGCTTATTTCAGTTGGATCAAAGGCACACGCATTCGCGCTTCCCACCAAGCCCGGCCAAGTGGTGGATCTGGCCACGGTCATTGGGCACGAACCGGTTGTATTGCTGTTTTTTCCTTTGTCATTCAGTCCAGTTTGCACCGCGGAAATGTGCCACTTTCGAGACGGGTGGAGCAAGTGGAGCCAAGCGGGCTGCAAAGTTTTTGGCGTGAGCGTGGATTCCCCGTTTGTCACTGCCAAGTTTAGCGAACTGGAAAAAATACCATTTCCATTGTTGAGCGATTTCAACAAGGATGTTTCGCGAAGTTACGGCGCGCTGCATGAGGATCTCATGGGGCTCAAGGGCGTGTCCAAGCGCGCGGCGTTCGTGATCGATGCAAAAGGCATCGTGAAATACGCTTGGATTAGCGAGGATCCAGGAGTGCAAGTGGAATTCTCCGCGATTGAAAAAGCTGTGCAGTCATGCTGAAACTTGGTTTGACCACCGCGGCCCTCGCGGGCATTGGCTGGTCATTGTGCGCTTGTAGTGGCGGGGGTCCCTCACCCATCATGGCAATTCGGCGGCTGTCGTCAGTGAAAATAGATGCGGCAAATTCATCAATTGATCAAGGTGCAGTTTTAGATTTGGAAAATTCCCTGGATAAATCCATTAGTGTGGGTGAAGAATTCAAAGTGGCGTTGGAATCAAACGCCGGCACGGGATATGAGTGGCAATGCCAACTCAAGAATGATCCAACTATTCTGGTTGACAATCCGCCGGAAATCGCGCCAGTGGACACCGGAGTGGTGGGTGGTCGAGTGCGAACCATATTTGTGTTGCACGGAAAAAGCCAAGGCACTGTGAAAGTTCTCTTTGTGCTGGTGCGTTCATGGGAAAAAGATGTTGCGCCAGCCAAGTCATTAACGTTGACATTGACCGTGATGCCAGCGTCCGCCGCAACCAAATAATGGACGGCTTGCATGATGCGATTTTCGACCAGTTCGACCGCGAGTTTGCCGAAGTCATCAAGTACATTTTTATTTTCATTCGCTCGCGCGTGTCTCTGCTTGGTATTAATTGCGCTCGCATCCGGACTTTCTCAAACTCAACTGAGTCAGACAAGCGTGCCGGCGCGCATAAAATTATTGACGCTGGATCTTGGTTGCGCCAGCCAGCGGAATACGTTGACGACCGAGCAGCGCGTTGAGCGCGCTAAAAATATTCTTGATGAATTTCCGGCGGATATTGTCTTTATCGCCCGAGGTGAATGCGCCGCGGTGGCGTTGGCCGCGGCCACGCGCAGAACTTGGATACCAATGCCCGCAGCCGCGGCGGGCGCCGGATTGTTGACAACATGGACGCAATCTCCGGCCAAGGATGGTGAGTTATGGAAAGGCTTGGGTGCGCGCTTAAAAGCAGCCGACGGACGCGAAGTGATCGCGTTTGCTATTGAATTTCCATTCGCCCCGTATCAGCCGTATCAACTTTCCGGCGTGGCCCATGACGAGCAACCATTTATGAACTCGGCCGAGGCCGCCATTGCCGCCGCCAACACCACGCGTGGTTTGCACTCGGAACATTTGGCCGTGGCCGTGCGCGCCGCCAACACGGCGGTGGGGTCGCAGTCGCAACGTTTACCCGTGATCGCAGCGGGCATGGTGAACGAACCCAGTGGCGGCGATTGGTGTGATCAAGCTGTGCGCGTGGAGCTTTGTCCCATGCGCGTGATGTGGCCCGCGGTTCTGAATTTGGAGCGCGCAGGTTTGCGCGACGCATTCCGCGCGTCGCACTCCAACGTTGTCGACGCGCCGGGATCGACATGGCCAACGATCCCCATGAAGCGCGACCGATCAGACCGCATTGATTTTATTTTCACCAACGCGCTTCTGAAGTGCGCGGCGATTGAAATTCTTGGCGAGGCTGGTACGGCGAACGCGCGCAATCCAAAGCCCACCAAAAATGGATTGCCAGGGGATCACCGCGCCTTGTACGGCGAGTTTGATTTAACGACAACAAAATAAATTCACGGCGCGCTTGACCAAAACCTGATGAGGCACGGTTGCAAGAAAGCGCAACCAAATACGCAAGCGAAAGCGGGAGACGAGACTTGAACTCGCGACATGCAGCTTGGAAGGCTGCCGCTCTACCACTGAGCTACTCCCGCAGTGAGGATCAAAGTGTACGGTGTTGCGCCAATTATGACAGCCGATTTCAACGCCCGCAATTTGCACATTCTTGCGGCTGGAATTAACCCAGCACGCTTGGCAGGTTGGGATAGAGCCAACGAATAAATGTGTTGAGGAATTGCGCCAACACCAAGTTCAACATCACGATGGCCATGAAACTGGCCACAAAGCTGGCGGTTGCCGCTTGCCCCACGCCAGCCGCGCCAGGACGACAATGGAATCCCTTGTAGCACGACACCACTCCAATCGCCGCGCCAAAGAACACGCTCTTAAATAGACCGCCCGTGGGTTCCCTCCACGAAACAAATTGCGCCGTCCAGTACCAATAGTCCGTGCCGCTCACGCCAAACACTTTCACGGTCACAAGCCAGGCGCCCAGGCTTCCCAACATGTTGGAATACATGGTCAGGATTGGCGTCATGATGGTGCAGGCCAGCACCCGCGGCACAACAAGTTGCTGCATCGGGTCGGCACCCATGGCGCGCATCGCGTCCAACTGCTCCGTCACGCGCATGGTTCCCAACTCCGCCGCAAGGGCGCAACCCACTCTGCCCGCGACCATGACGGCCGCAAGCACGGGACCAATTTGTTTCACCACGCTGACATTGATGATTCCACCAAGGCGATCTTCTTGACCGAGCGCCGCGAATTGATTGAAGCCTTCCATCGCCAAGATCATTCCAATGAACGCGCCCGTGATGGCCACAACTGGAATGCTGAGCACGCCCACGGCGTAAAGTTGTGGCCCAAGCAAGCGCCAGCGAAAACATTTGACGGGATGCATGACAATACGCAGCGCGACGCCCGCAGCGAAGTCACTGAAGCGGCCAAATCCACAAACTTCCCGCGCAACAAACGCGCCAAATTGTGTGATTGTGTTGTCGGTCACTGCGCGGCAAGAATAGCTGCCATGTGTAAACGCGCATTCGAAGTGGATTGATCACCATCGCAATATTTTTGATTGCTCCGCACGCAATAAGTTGGCGCGCCAAAGAAAATCCCCCCGGTCGTGAGACCAGGGGGATTGTTTACGCTCACATAAATCGTCTCGTCAAGCCGAGTTTCACATCACTCAGTCGGACAAGGTCCGAAGCTTCCAAGCATGCTTCCCAAATCAGAGCTGTCAATGACCAGATCGCCATTGAAGTCACCTGGGGTACCTGGTTCGCAAGTGCCGAATGACCCAAGCAAACTGCCCATGTCTGAACTGTCAGTGACACTGTCACCATTCAAATCCGTTGGACACAGATTCACAATTCCACCTGGGCAATCCAAATTCTGCGCGCCTGGGGTGTCAGTTGTTAGAAGCGGATCGATAATTTCACGAGCGCCAGTCTGCCAGTAACCGATCGAGTTGCAGCGATAAATATGCCATGCAAGTCCACTGGCATTTGGTCCAACGCGGGCTCCGTACCACCATTCATTGCTTCCTGTAGGAGATGGCAAGTAGGTTTTAACGATCGAAACCTTGTCAACAATGCTCGACCAAGGAAGAACATCATTGAAAGTTCCATTGTCGTCGCTGTCAACATCGGCTTGACTCGTTCCAGTGAAATCTTGCACCAACGCCACGGTTACATTGTCAGTATTTTCTAGAATCAAAGTGGCAACTTGCAGATCTCCAGCAACACCAAGCACAATTCCGTCTTGTGCCGGAGTTTGAGTTGGGGCCAAGACTGTAACCAAGAAATATCCAGAATCACCAACCACATTGCCAGTGAGTGGAACAATGCATTCAATCACACCAGATTTCAGGGTGCCGTCTCCAATGACAATCAAGGTGAGCCCGTCAAGACTTGTTCCGGCAGGAGCCTTAATTTCAACATACTCATTGACGTCGCCACCAGCTGTTGACTCATCGAATCGAATCTCATTGATATATGCGGTTGGTGAACCACCACCGCAGGCGGTAAGAGTTCCCGCTGCATCAACGCAGAGAGCATCCCATGCCACGTCGCAGCAGTCAGGCACCATTTGGCAAACCGCGTCGCAACATGCCATGTTGAAGCAATGTGCGGTGCTGTGTGCGCTGAAGCAATCACCAGCTCCGCTATCGCCGCAACCAAAAATTTGTGGCAAGGAGCAATCAGCATTCACGGCTCGTGGAGTGTCATAGCCAGGGGTTACGGAACTCGCTCCCATGGTCCATGTTCCAGCGCTGTCACAACGATAGACGTGCTCAGGCACACGATCGTTTCCGCCAGTGTTGTGCGGACCAACAACAGTGCTGGAGTACGCAAAACCCGTGGTGGTTCCGTCGGTCAAACTTATCGAGTCAATTATGGAGCCGTACGGAGTGGTATTGAACACTCCGTCGTTGTCAGAATCAAGATCGTCATTGCGTGCTCCGTAGAAATTCCAGAACAAAGCAATGGTGTTGGTGCCGGTCGTGTAAAACGGCAGGCTTCCGGTGGTTTGCAGATTTCCAGTGACTCCTGGAATATTGAAGCCAGTTTCGGTGATCAGAAATTGTCCCGCTTCATCAAGCTGCAAGCCGTCGAGTTTCACAACGGCAGACACAAGGCCGCGAGCATCCGAAAAAGCCTCTTGAATGAAGACCAATGAAACACCATTCAAAGGAGCGTTTGGAGTTCCCGTGATTTCCAAGTATTGATTGACCTGAGTCGTTTCAAATCGAGTCGCTTCATCGCTTGTGCGCATTTCGCTAAGCGCAATCGCAGGTGGGCTTCCGCCTTGTAGGCAGTATGTGGTAGATGCATCAGTGCAAAGGCTGTCCCATGCAGTCAAGCAGCATGCAGGAACCACGGAGCACACAGTGGCGCAGCATGAAGCGCTGTCGCAACCAGGACCGCCGTGTACGACAAAGCAACTGCCACTGCCAACTTCACCACATGTGGAGCATTCAGGATTTACAGCCTTAGGCGAATCTTTGTTGTTGCTGCCCGCGGTAGTTGGGTCGAAGTACCCAATTTTCCAAGAGCCTTGTGGCGAACAACGATAGATGTGCGCAGGCAAGTTGACTCCATCAGGGCCAACCATTGGAGTTAGACCGCCATCAGCATTGGTGACTTGGTAAGTCCATTCGCCGGATGTCCCATCAAGCTTAGGACCTATTGCCGCAACTTTAACCAGACCAACGCTGTCCAACACTTTGGTCCAAGGTGTCACATCTAAAACACCATCATCCACGCCAGTGTCAAGATCTGGACCATTGCTTTGACCGGTAAATACGGCGCCTGTGTACCCACGAACTAACAGGTGGGTTGTGTGGTCGCTGTTTTCAAAATTAAACCCAGTGCCTGCGGGCACAACCAAGTCACCTGTTTTTCCAAAAGAGACTCCGTCAGCAGCCGAGTTGAATGTACTACTCGCTCCAGTAATGAGAAAGAGTCCGTTGCTTGGAATAGTTTTGCCAGTAAGAGAAAGAGCCATTTCCACAACTCCGCTCTTTGATGTTCCAGAACCGTCTCCGATTACAAGGTAGGTGAGGCCATCTAAAGATGTTCCCGCGGCGCCAGCGAGTTCAGTATATTCATCGGAGTTATTTCCGAGTTGTGCAATACGAATTTCATTGATCTGAACCACGGCCTCGCTGGTGCAAGCTGGGTTTGTCGCGCCAGGCGTGTCGCTGGTTGGGGTGACTTCAGCGAAACCAAGTCGCCATGCGCCAGAATCCGAGCACTTGTACACCATGCTTGGAAATGCGCCGCCGTCTGGACCCACACTTTGAGCGCTGTATACGAAGTCATTGAATTGGCCGTCCGCGGGGCTGTAAGCGATCAGGGCCACGGAAGAATCGATTGAGGACCACGGCAACACCGCGTTCATTGTTCCGTCATCATTATCGTCGATGTCGTCATCGATGAAGCCGGAGAAATCTTTCACCAACATGTATGTCTTGTTGTTGTCCGAGTACAAATCCATGAATGTGTACATGTCTGGTGTGGTTAGAGTGAAGCCGTAATCGCCAACCACATACAAACCGCTGGACCCAATTGTTCCGGTGAGAGGGATTACTGTTTCGATGGAGCCGTTCTGCATTGGGGCGGTTGCAAAATCAACGTTGCCAATGACAAGCAGCGTGTAGGCGGACATGTCCGTTCCAGCCGCGCCGGCCACCTCAACATAGATTTGTGAATCGACACCGCTTTGTTGCACGCGGATCTCATTCAGCGAGACAGTGGATTGCGCAAATGTCGCGGAAGATGTTGCTAAAAGTAGTCCAGCGATGAGGTTGGTTCGCATAATTTGGGGCCCTAGTAAATGCAATACACCGTCCGGTGCCTGAGAATCCTTCTCGGGGCGATGAAGCCGGCGGTGAACTACTTACTTAACATACTGCGCTTTCCTTCAAATCCAAGAAGAAAATTGGCAATTCATGAAAACCTTTTGAATTGGCAACGCAATCTGAACGGGGCATTTTTGATTTTGGTGGATTTGCAAGTGTGAATGAGAGTATTTAGAGCGCCCCATAACAGAAGCGGCGACCCATTTATTTGGATCGCCGCTTTGAAATCATGTTGAGACCGCGGTGTTGACCGCCCAGCCAATGTACCCAGCCAATTTACTTGGTGGGTTCGTCGTTGTTGCTCTTGGACCGAACGGGCGCGGCTTTCATAGGAGCGGCGGTGGAACCGTCCTCACTTGGCGCGCCAGAGGGCAAAATTGGAATGGTGAGCGGGCTTAGGAAAATTTCAACGCGGCGGTTTGCGGCGGCGCCATTTGCGCCGTTTGCAACCACTGGTCGATATTCACCGTAGCCAGCAACTTGCATTCGATTGGCGGCTACGCCATCGGATACAAGCGCATCACGAACGCTGATGGCGCGGTGAGCTGAGAGATACATGTTAGTTGGATGCTGCGCGGCGACGCGTCGAATTGGAACATTGTCCGTGTGGCCAACAACTTTCACTTCAAATTGTTGCGCAACTGGTTGATTGAGAATGCCAGCGAGTTTGTCAACCAAAGTTTTTGCCGCTGGCTTGATTGCTACGGAACCAGAATCAAATGTGAAGTCGCTTGAGAAGCGCAACATTCCAGTGCGCGCGTCGAAGGTCAGCACGTCTGGATATTGCGCGGCCAAATCCGCGAGCGCGCGGTTGAGTTCAGCAGGAAGTGGACCAACGCCCATTTCGCCAACTTGCTTGAGCAAGCGTTCGTAATCGGCGAGCAGTTTGTCAATGTCGCCCTTGGCGCCGTTGCGCATTCCGGCGAGAGCCTCAAGGTCGGCGGCCGCTGCAGCCATCTGCGCGCGAAGTCGTTCTTCATTTGTGCGCGCGGTTTGCAAATCGCTTTGCGTGGCCAACAATGTTTGTTCTTGACCACGATACGCGGTCAACAGATCGTCATATTTCTGCTGAGGTACGCATGCCGCAAACAAGACAGGAATAAGAGCAATGAACGTGATTCGCTTCCAGGCCATCGAAGGTTCTCCAGTAAATGGGTCGAATGCGATTTCTAGCGATCGCTTATGGC
>CAIKXA010000030.1 GCA_903831295.1 uncultured bacterium
ACTGCTGTCTTAGACATGTGGAAATCCTTTCCAGGATTTAATGTCATTCGGCGTCCGCCGAATGACGAGGTTGCGAATGTCCGCCAACGTAGGCGGAACAAGGCACATATTACAGGTCACACGCTTTGAATCAAGGGTTAGCAGGGATAAAAGTGAGCGTTTTTGCCCTGTTTGAGCAACTTTTGCGTTAAATATGGTCGGAAACTAGCAAAAATCACGACTTTTTGCTCTTGACAACTGAAAAGCAGCCGCAACTCAACAATCACTGTCCGCTGCCGCAGTGCACTGTGTGCGCTAAAAATCGCTTGGAAAAATACCGCGGCTGGAAATTTGAAATATGAAATTGCCACAAAGCGAAATAAAAATTGGTCGTATGATTTTCACTGCGCATGTAAAAAAACGCGCGGAAAATTCCGCGCGTTTGAAATGTAAATTCACTCACGCAATCATGTACGGCTCTTGGCCGCTCCACGCACTGTGGCGCGTCCAATGGAAACATAATCAAAGCCATGTTCCTGCATGGAATGTGAGCGGTACAAATTTCGCCCGTCAAAAATAAGCGGCGCGCTCAGCAAACTTTTCACGCGGTCCCAATCAGGCGAGCGAAAGTCGCTCCACTCTGTGCACACCACAAGCGCGTCGGCGCCTTCGAGGCATTGGTACATATCCGCCGCAATTTCAACGCTTGTCATTTCGCGCGACAAATGTTCAAGCGCGACTGGATCAAACGCGCGCACGCGTGCGCCAGCCTTGATGGCTCGTTCCATCAGCGCGATCGAAGGCGCTTGGCGAATGTCATCGGTGCGCGGCTTGAAGGCCACTCCCCAGAACGCCAACTTCTTGCCGCTCAGGCCGCCCGTAAATTCCTTCTCAATCTTTTGCCAGAAATGTCCGCGTTGATCTTGGTTCACTTCATGAACGCTGGCATTCAGTTTGCAATCAAATCCAACTTCTTTGCCCATGCCCACAACCGCAAGCGTGTCCTTGGGAAAACAACTTCCGCCATAGCCAAGGCCGGGATACAGAAACTGGTTTCCAATGCGGCGGTCGGCGCACATGCCTTCGCGGACATTGTTAATGTCGGCGCCGTAGCGCTCGCACAAATTCGCGATCTCATTGATGAAACTAATTTTGCACGCAAGCATTGCGTTGCTGGCGTACTTCACCATTTCCGCGCTGCGAACATCCATGATGAAAATCGGATTGCCTTGGCGCACGAACGGTTCGTACAACTCGCGCAATATTTCGCCGGCATGCTCGCTTTCCACACCGCACACCACGCGGTCGGGCTTCATGAAGTCGCCAATCGCGTCGCCCTCTTTTAGAAACTCGGGATTGTCGGCAATGTGAAACGCAATCTTGGTGCGGCCGCGAATTGCGTCGCGCACCTTGTGGCTGGTTCCCACGGGCACGGTGCTCTTGACCACGATCACTTTGCTCTTGGCGGTGGGGCCGATCTTTTCAAGCTCCTCGGCAATGTCCTTGGCAACGGCCAGCACATATTGCAAGTCAGCGCTTCCGTCCTCACCGCTGGGAGTACCCACGCAAATGAAAATGACATCGGCGTGGCGGTATGCAGCAGACTTGTCCGTTGTGAATTGAATGCGTTTGGCGGCAATATTCTTGGTCAACATTTGGCTTAGACCAGGTTCGTAAATAGGGCTCTCGCCGCGGCGCAACATGTCAATCTTCTTTTGGTCAACGTCCAGGCACAACACGTCATTGCCGGTATCGGCAAAGCAGGCGCCCGTGACCAATCCAACATATCCAGTGCCGACCATGGTGAGTTTCATGCAGATGCTCCTAAATGAAGATTGACGAAAATTGTGAAAGTGCAGGGCAATTCAAACAAACACGAGTGAAGAGATACAAGTTGCAATGCAAGTGACAAAAACAAGTCCACAGAGGATAGCTGCCTCATATGTCGGCGCAAATGCGCCACGACTTTCATGCGCACTCGCAAATGATCACAGTTTTTGCGACAAAACTATTCACTATTTTGCAGGTTGCGCCTCAGGTTTCCACCCTTCACGCTTGAGCAGCCAAACTTTCAACTTCATTTCCTTCCCGCGCGGGTTGTCGCTGCCAGAAAAACCACCAAGACCATTGGCGGCCACAACGCGATGGCATGGCACGATCATTGGAAGAGGATTGCGCCGCATGGCTTGACCGGCCGCGCGAACCGCAAGAGGCGATCCCGCCGCAGTCGCAAGCCATCTATATGTGCGAGTTTCGCCAGCAGGAATGCTGCGGCAGGCCCGCCAGCAACGTGCAAAGAACGGACTGGCTTTGGGCGTGGCAATTCCCGAAAAACTCACCCGCTTGCCCAAGATATTTTGTGCGATCAACTTCGCCGCACGCCGCGCCACGGCAGCGTCCATGCGCAAACTATCAATCACAATGTCACCAGCTGCCGTGGGTACTTTCAGTTTCATACCTAATTTGTACATACTTGATCAATAAAATGTCCTGCTGCAATCCCGCGTCGCAGAAAGGGTGGCACCACAAGCGAGTTTAGCACCCGCGCGAGCCCCGCTCGCGTGGGGTGCGTTGTCTGAGCGACTGGTGCCACCCTTTCTGCAAAGCGTTCACTTGCCTGCAAATCGTTTCACTTGCTTTCAAAACGTTCACTTACCTGCCAAGCGTTCACTTGCCCGCCAAGCAAATTGGCAGCGCCAAAGTGAAGCTACTATTACGCCATGAGCAACGCCGCCGCATCGCATGCAAACTCCGCTATTCCCCTTGACGCGCTTTCGCAAGGCCTTCTTGATTTGTTACAAGAGCAGGATCCAACCGTGGCCGCCATCATGGCGCGCGAAGCCGATCGCCAAGCCACCACGCTTGAATTGATCGCCAGCGAGAACCATGTTTCAACCGCCGTCATGCACGCGGTGGGTTCGTGGATGACCAACAAGTATGCGGAAGGTTATCCCGGCAAGCGCTACTACGGTGGCTGCGCCCATCACGATGAAATTGAAAACCTAGCCCGCGACCGCGCCAAGCAATTGTTCGGTTGCAATTTTGCAAACGTGCAACCACACTCCGGCGCAAACGCAAACATCGCAGCGTTCATGGCCATCATGGATCCAGGCGACACGGTGTTGAGCTTGCCAATTAAAAGCGGCGGTCATTTAAGCCACGGACTCAAGCCAAATTTCTCCGGCACGTTTTACAAGATCGCCGAGTACGGTCTTGATCCAAAAACTGAATTACTTGACTACGACGCCATTGAGCGCGCCGCCGTAGAGAGCAAGCCAAAGGTGATTATTTGCGGCTATTCCGCCTATTCCCGCGTGATTGATTTTGCGCGCTTTCGCGCTATTGCCAACAAAGTTGGCGCGCTGCTTATGGCGGACATCGCCCACATTGCGGGTCTTATTGCAACTGGCGTGCACCCAAGTCCGTTTCCACACGCGCATGTTGTGACCACCACCACGCACAAGACATTGCGCGGTCCGCGTGGCGGATTAATTCTGACCAACGACCAAGACATAGCGACCAAGATTGATCGCAAAGTTTTTCCGGGCAGTCAAGGCGGACCACTCATGCATGTCATCGCGGGCAAGGCTATTGCTTTTGGCGAGGCTTTGAAGCCAGAGTTCACAACCTACAGCAAGCAAGTGGTTGCCAACGCGAAGGCGCTTGCGGCCGCCATGCAGTCGCACGGTTACAGATTGTGCACCGGCGGCACCGACAATCATTTAATGCTGGTTGATTTGCGTCCGCGTGACGCGTCGCTCACTGGCGCCGACGCCGAGAAGTGGCTGGAAGACGCGGGCATAATTGTGAACAAGAACGGCATTCCAAATGATCCGCGTCCGCCATTACAGACCAGTGGATTGCGTTTGGGTACTCCGGCGTTGACCACGCGCGGTTTGCGCGAAGGTGAAATGAAACAAGTCGCCGCGTGGCTTGACCGCGTGATGATTTCAAAGGGTGACGTAGCGGTGAGCGGGGCAGTTCGCGAGGAAATTCGCGCTTTTTGCGCTAAATTTCCGCTGCCGCACTAATTGCATTTAGATTTATTTTCGCCAGCCTGTAACGCCAAAACTCAAGGCACTGGTTCCGGCTTCCATGCTTGAAGCTTTCACAAAATAAGTGTATTTGGTTTTGGAAGCACCAGTGAAGTCGGTGAAGGTGTTGGAAGTTGTGGTTCCAATGTGTATCGCGGCTGATCCATTGACTGCGCGGAACACAAAATAACTTGACGCACCAGAAACTCCGCCCCATCGCACGGCAACTTGATTGGTGAATGACCCGTTGCTCGCGGTTAAATTTGTTGGAGGTGGAGTTCCTTGAATAGCAAGGGAGAAAAAGTCTCCGGCAGCGACCGACACGCACGTGCCAAGATTGGTGGGCACGGTGGATTGCCCCGATGTATTTAATCCCCAAGCGACAACCAAGCCATCGCTTTGCAAAGCCAAGCTATTGCCAAAGCCCGCGGCGGTTTGAACGCAATTGAAAATTGTTTGCGGAACATTGCATTGTCCATATGTGTTGGATCCCCAAGCGATCACTCGTCCATCTGCGCGAAGCGCCAGCGCATGATCGCCGCCTGCAGAAATTTGCTTGCAATATCCCAAGCTTTTACGCACCCAATACATCCCAGATCCAGCAACACGCTCGTTGGCGGGACCGCATTGACCCGAACCGTTGAAGCCCCAAGCAGCAATAAAACCCGTGGTTTGCAGCGCCAATGAAAAATTGGCTCCACCCGCGATTTGCGTGCAAGTTCCAAGCGCGCTTTTGGTCCAGATTCCAAAGTAGCCCGTGTTCTCCGCTGGAACTCCACATTGACCGTAAATGTTGTATCCCCACGCGGCAACGATTCCATTTTGCCTAATGGCCAAAGTGTGGTTCGCTCCCGCGGAAATTAATTTGCAAGGTCCAAGACTTTTTGTCTTCACCCACGCCGCGCCGTTGACGCTGTTGTAGTCGTTGGTTCTTCCGCCAACGCGCTCAAGATTGTTGCCACATTGACCAAGGGAGTTGTCTCCCCACGCGACCACGATTCCATTTTGTCGAATTGCCGCGGTGTGATTTGTGCCGGCTGTCACTTGAGTACACGCGCCAAGATTCAGCGGGACATTGCATTGACCTTGTTGATTGCTGCCCCATGCGATCACGGAATTGTCGTTGCGAAGAGCAACCGTCTGATTGCCGCCGCCGTCGACTTGTTTACATGCGCCCAAATTTACGGGCACGTTGGTTTGTCCAAATCCGTTGTAACCCCAAGCCGCCACCGTGTTCTCGCCGCGGGCGTTCACGGTGGATGCAGTGCAAATGAAAGCCATTGCGAAGGAAATCAGAACTTGGATTTGCCAATTTGCATTTCGCTTCATGGTGTTGCCCAAGTATGTCGCCGAGAGCGCATGAAAGCAAGGAAATGAATTGATATTTAGGCAGTTGTGAGGTTGCAACGGGCGGTAACTTTCAACACAGACTTCAGATTGGGACGTGAACGCCGCGCGAGAAATTTTTCCGTGGCTCCATCAAATCCAAATCAAATCTAAATCAAAGCACTTCAATGCGCTGGGCAATGTCGCGGGTTTCAAGCGCCATGACTAATTCTTCCATGTCGCCCGCGAGCAACTTCTGCAAGTTGAACGATTGCTCCACGCGGTGGTCCACCGCGATGTTGTCCTTGTAGCGGTATGTGCGAATTTTCTCCGCGCGCTCGCCGCCGCCAATCATGTCGCGTCGCAACTCGCCGCGCTTGGCCGCCGCGTCCGCAAGACGACGCTCATGCACTCGCGCGCGAAGCAACCGCCAGGCCTTGTCGCGATTTTGCAATTGACTGCGCGTCTCCTGCATGCGCACTTCAATGCCGGTTGGTTCGTGGATCAAATGCACGGCCGTCGCGACCTTGTTCACGTTTTGTCCGCCTGGACCTTGCGCGGTGGTCAGGATTTCGCGCACTTCGGCGGGATCAACTTGCGACTCAACTGTTTCGGGTTCGCTCAGCACCGCCACTGTCGCGGTTGATGTGTGGATGCGTCCCGCGGCCTCCGTGGCCGGCACGCGCTTCACTTGATGCACGCCACTCTCGTAGCCAAGCGTGTTCCAACAACCTGTTCCTTCAATGCGAATAATGGCGTGCGTCACGCCGCCCGCATCGCCATGTTTGATTTCCATTTCGTCCCATTGCCAAGCGTGAAGTTGCGCGGCAAGGCGATACATTTGCAGCAAATCGCCAGCCCAAATCGCGGCTTCAAGACCGCCCACGCCGCAGCGAACCTCCAGAATGAGGCTGCCAATGGCGCGATCATCGGCCATCACCAGTGTGCGGATGAGCGCCTCCATGCTGGCGTCGCGCGCTGTTTGCAGCCCGTGAATTTCGCCGCGCGCCATGGCCGCGATGTCAACGTCCGTGTCCTTGGCAAGCAATTCGCACTCGCGCGCCTCGCGCTCCAAGCGCCGCCATTGGCGCAAATTTTCAATTAAGGGTTGCGCAGCGGCGCGCCGTTGTGAAAGCACTTTCACCTTGCGGTGATCGGAAATTATTTCGGGATCGGAAAGTTGTCTTTCATCATTTTGAAAGTTGGCCTCGATCTCGTTTAGTTTTTCTAGAAGCCTGGGCGATGGTTGCATACGATTTGATTTACGATCGAAATATTTTGCGCGTTGCGGTGAATGATGAACGCAATGATTGGTTATGAATGAAACTTGGCTTAGAAACGCGTATCAACAACGGATGAAGTGCGCGCGTAAAATCAGCGTGTGAAAAGAAACAGCCGCGCTGGTGAGAGCGCGGCTGTGACAAATTTCCAATTGAGTAACTACTTCTTCTCTGGTTTGGCGGCGGCAGGCTTGGTTGCAGGTGCTTTGGCAACTTTTGCATCCTTGTCGCCTTCCTTCTTGAAGTATTCGCCAGCAAACTTCTTTTGGAAGCGTTCAACGCGTCCCAAGGTGTCCACGAACGACTTTTGGCCGGTGTAGAACGGATGCGAACCCGACCATACTTCAACATTCATTTCAGGAACGGTCGCGCCGACGGTCAACACATGTTGGCCACGAAAGTTCACTTTACAATCTGCGTACCACTTTGGATGAGTTTCTTTTTTCATTGGTTGCTCCGAGGGACGAAGATCTTAGCGGTTTTGCCGCGCAAACTCAAGGGGTGCAAGCATGTCCAATTTCAAACGCCAACATTGCTAGGAAAGTGGCGGTTTTTCACGAGTTGGGTATGCTTGCCTCTCCGATTCCCCTGTAGCTCAGTTGGTAGAGCGAGCGGCTGTTAACCGCTAGGTCACTGGTTCAAGTCCAGTCGGGGGAGTTTTGGAAGGAACCGCATCCAAGCCCAGCTTGTGGTGCGGTTTTCTTTTGGCGTGAATCTATTGTATTGCGGCGCATGCTTCCTCGCCCAGGCCCGCCATCACATGCGCTTTTAATTCCGCCGTGAGTTGCTCCGTGAGTTCGGTTTTCTCCTTGGACAAATCTTTCTTCTCGCTCAAGTCATCAACAAGATTGAACAGTTGCGTATTTTTTGTATCCCATTCATAGACAAGCTTGTAGTCGCCTTTGCGGATGGCGGATTGTGGATGCGGCAACTCCACGGGTTGATGCCACACCATGCGATCAATGCTTCGCTTCACTTTTCCGGCGCCGCTATTTTGCAGCACGGTTTTCCAACTGCCACCTTCGGCGCCCTTGGGCAACGCGGTGTTCGGCGCGGCGAAATCAAGCACTGTTGCAAGAATGTCGTAACTGATCACTGGTTCGTTGCAATACGTCGCGCCGTGAATGCCAGGGCCGGCAACAATCATCGGAACGCGCAGGCCGCCCTCGCCCAAATTACCTTTGCCGCCACTCAGAATTTCCGTGCGCCCGCCGTTGTCGCTCATATAAATGATGAAGGTGTTGTTGGCGATACCAAGCTCGTCAATTTTTTTCATCAGCGTGCCTACGCACGTATCTAAGTCTTGCGTCATGGCCGCCATCATGGCGCGATCATTTTTTGCATTTTCTTTTCCTGGCCCATTCCCCGGTCCTTTGCCCGCACCTTTACCCGAGTCTTTCGCCGCATCATTGCCAACACCATTGCTTGTGCTTTTTAAGTTGTCATATTTTTTCAGCGTTTCGGGCAACGCTTGAGCCGGCGCATGAACCGCGTAAAAGGAAATTTGCAAGAAGAACGGATGATCCTCCTTCACTTGCGTGGCCATGAAATCACATGCGCGCCGAGTGAGGCTGAGTGAAAGTTTTGGATCGGCTGGATCTTTCGATTCGCCAGTTTGATTTTGCGTAATGCCATCGCTTTGGTCGTAGCCCAATTCCGCGGGCTTCATGGGCCATTGCCATTTGCCAAGGTGCGCCGCGCGATACACGGGGTTTGCGCGCTTGAGCGAATTGGCAAGTGAATCCGTGAGTGGCATGGACCAATTGGTGGATGCTTTGGTCGGCGCGTTCAGCGTGGTGGTGGTGCGTCCAGCAAGAATGGCGGCGCGGGAGCATTCGCATTTTGGATGCGCGGCGTACGCCTGTGAGAAAACCATGCCACGCTCCGCAAGTTTTTCCGTGTTGGGCGTGTTGAAATTTTTGCCCTTGCTGAAATCTTTTCCAGCGATCATTTCCACGGACAAGCCAGCCCAACTTTGGTCATCCGCCAAGATAAAAAGAAAGTTTGGCGGCGCTTGCGCGGGTGTTGTGGTGGCCGTGGTTTGCGCAACGGCGCCCCAAGCCAACAACAATATCAGCAGCAAAGTCAATAAAAAAGTGGGCGCGAAATTTGACGTAGCGCACGAGGCTAGGCAAGTGATCGCGCGGGTAGGTTGTTGTAACTTCATGTCAATCATTCGTGTTTCATTGATTGAAGGGACTTGCAACATGGAAAAATTCTGCGGATGGCACGGGGGCGTCTGAGTGCTGAATGTGCATGCAAAGCCATGCTATTTACGCGCGATAATTTCAAGCACTGTTGGCGTGAGCATGATGGACTGCGGATCTTGTTCAGCGCGGGCAAGTTCGTCAAGAACATTCGCGGCGAATGCGTTGTCTATGTGGCCTAATTCAACAAGTCTCGGCAAATATGTGCGTATAAATCCCGCTGGCCACTGCCACAGTGGTTCATGTGGGCGCGCCGAGCGCGCGATGGGCTTGATGGAAACGATTTCAAAATCTTGCTGACGCAATTCTTTCAGCAGTGTTCCTGCGATGTTGGCGTTGCCGCCGCGGGCGCGGAAGCTTTCCATTGCCGCTTGGGTGAAAGAGTCAATGCCAGGCGTGGATGGTTGTAATCCGTATGTTTCGTAATGCACATATTCATGGAACACCGCAACGCCGCCGGCGCGCAGCGAGCCGTGAATGCTGCGAACTAAGGCGCCAACGTCCGCCACAAACATGCAAACCCATCGGCACCATGCGGCGTCAAACCCTGCCCCGGCGCTCACAAGTGGAATATCCTCGTGCATCAAGTCAACAATATGAACATTCACATTGTTTAAGCCACGAGCGTTCGCTTGGTCTTTCACCTCTTGCACAAATTTGCTGGAAATTTCAACCGCGGTCACATGGCCAGTGGCGCCAACAATTTCCGCAAGATCCATGGTTGCAAATCCAGGACCCGCGCCCACATCCACAACACTGCTGCCAGCGCCAATCCCCGCACGTTTCCATGCGTCAAGAACAAATTCGCGCCACAAGGAATGCTGCATGCCAAGTCGGGCGTGCTCGTCGTTGTGGGTGCCTAGCACATAGTCAGGTTTGTGCGGAATGTTGTTTGAATCGTTCAGTTGCGACATGACGCTAATCGTAAGGCAAATCAATGAGGTATCGTGCTGCGCATGAACAGAATTCAACATGCCGTGGTGGTAATGAAGAATGGATTTCTAACGTGCGCCTTCGCCTGCATGTTGAGCGCGTGCGCCGCAAGTGGTGGCGCAAACACCAACGGGGGCAAGATCACATCTGAGCATGTGCAACATTTAGTTTTTGTCACGCTGGTAAATCCTGCCGATGCCTCCGCTATGAAAGCTGATTCCGACGCGGTTCTCCCACACATACCCGGCGTTCTGAATTACGCGTGCGGTCCACACATTGATGTGGGCCGTAAAAATATTCGACAAGATTATACGCTTGGCATCCTGGTGGAATTTTCCAACGTGGATGCGTACCGCGCCTATCAGATCAACCCCGAGCATGTTGCGTTGATCAAGAAATGGAAACCAAAGTGGTCCAAATCGGAGATGTTTGATTTTGGCGCGCCGTAACCGCCGCCCACTTCCAAGGTCGCTCTGGATTCTTGGTGCGATCAGTCTCTTCGCCGACCTTGCCGGTGAGATGACTTATCCGTTGCTGCCACTCTTTGTCACGGGCGTGCTTGGCGCCAGTCCTGTTGCGCTTGGTTTGATCGAGGGCTTTGCTGAAGCAATTGTCAGCGTTATGCGCGGTCTTACAGGGTATTACAGCGACGCCACGGGCCATCGAGTGCGCTGGGTTCGCCGTGGATACGCCATCACATTCATCGGAAAAATTTTCGTCATGGCCGCAACGCATTGGAGCTTTGTTTTGTGCGGCCGCACACTTGATCGCATTGGCAAGGGTGTTCGCGGCGCTCCGCGCGACGCGTTGATTGCGGAAAGCGTCGCGTTTCAAGATCGCGGCCGCGCGTTTGGATTTCACCGCGGCGTTGATTCACTTGGCGGGGTTGGTGGCGCGCTTATCGCCGCGGGGATTCTTGCATGGATGATCGGATCGCGCGCGGCAACTCCGCAGGACGCGCCGCAATTTCGCGTGATCTTTGCTATCGCTGCGTTCTCCTCAAGCATTGCGTTCTTGATGACTTGGCTTATACCGAACACGCCGTCGATTCAAGTGGAGCAGCGCAAAAAAGATTTTGCGAAGTCGACGGGTGTTCCATATGGAAAATCATTTTGGGTGGCCATGAGCGCGATGGTGTTGTTCATGCTGGGAAACTCAAGCGACACATTTCTTTTATTGCGCGCGCTTGATCTAGGCGAGTCGCCGGTGAAATGCGTGTTGCTGTACGCATTGTTCAATGCCACATACACGGCTGCCAGTTATCCAATGGGTTTGCTTAGTGATCGCTATGGTCGTTGGCCAGTGTTGGCAACGGGATGGGCGATTTATGCCTTAAGTTACGCAGGTTTTGCGATGCTTGGCCGCGACACGGCGTGGATTTTTTGGGGACTCTTCGGCTTGTATGGCGTAAGCGTTGCATGCACGGAAGGCACGGCGCGCGCCATGATCGTGGACTACGCGCCAAAAGAGCGCGTGGCTTCCGCGCTTGGATTGTTTGGTTTTTTTCAAGGCGCCGCGGTGTTGATCGCCAGCGTAGTGGCTGGAATTTTGTGGAGTTACGGACTTCCATCAATCGCCTTCTGGATGGGAAGCGGTTTCGCGGTCGCGGCGCTGGCTATTTTGCCGTGGGTGCCTGGTCGAGTCACGCCGCCGCCAGTGGACCCTGTGTTACAGGGAAGCGAGAGATTGACCTCCGACTCTTGAACGCAGGGCGAATTGAATGATCGACAGATGAATAAATTTAAGGGCAAGTGCCAAAGTTGGCCAACAGACCGCCAAGATCGTCGCTGTTGACAACGTTGTCACCGTTCAAATCTGAGACGCATGGGAAGACAACGCAATCACCAAATTCCCCAAGCATTTTGCCCAAATCCGCGCTGTTTACTTCGTTGTCTCCATCCAAGTCGCCTAGGCAAGGAACAATTTCGCTCAGGCGCAAAGTGCCCGCGCCGCCCACATTGGCGGTGCTGCCAACACGGATGTACCAAGTGCTGCCCGCAGTTACGGCCCATGTCACGCTACTAGTGGTCGCGGAGCACGCGTCGTTGTTACACGCTATTGAATCGGCCGAACTTGTTGGACACGACGCACCGGGATACACGACAAGGCGAGTGTCGAAACTCGCTAGCCCGCATGTTGTGGCCGTTGCATCGCCCGTGATTGGCGCGGTGTATTTCATCCACACATCCTTGTTCATGCTTGTTCCGCCATCGCAACCCGCTGCAACAGCAAGCGCGCTGTTGGTGGCGTAGGTTGTGTTAAACGCGGCGTCGCCGTTTCCAATCAAAGTCGCGCCGGCGCATTCGTTATTCGCTGGAGCGGGGACAGTCACGGAATAACTAAACGAGTAATCATTGCGCGTATCGCTGTACAAGAACACGCGCATAAGAATGGTGCTGCTTGAAGTGGTATTGGTGTAGGTGAATGAATCATTGTTTACTCGGCCACTGCGAGAAACCAGCGCTGTCCCGCCGCATGTGGAGAAAAGTTGCGTGTCAATGTCGCCATTGCTGTGCGTGAAAGTCTGGTTAATTGTCACTGTTCCTGTTGGTGGAACCGTAAGCGCGTACCAGTCCTCATCAAGACGCTTGACCACCAGCGCTGTGTAAGTGCCAGCGGCAACCGCCTTGGCGGCGGCGCAACTGTCATTGGGTTCTTGCACGTCGTCGGTTCCGGCCGCCAGCGAAGTTGAGAATCCGCCCGCGTTGACCGCGTTGTCCCATCGACCGTATCCATCCTTGCCTGTTAACAAAGTGCAACTACTGGATCCACATGTCAACACGCCATACATTTTTTTGTCGCTGTCTTGATAAAGCGCACTGCCTGAAGATCCACCTTCGGTCACGCCGCTGTACCACGACACGGTTGACCATTGGGTGCTCGTTCCACAAATGCTAGAAGCCGCTGCTTTGTTGCAGAATGAAATTGTCATTTCGCGGCCACCTGGGTGATGGATTCCAGTCGATGCGGTACCCGTTGCTGGATTCGTGGACATCCATCCAGCCCAATACGCGGTGGTAGGCAAAGTGGCACGAATTTGCAGCAGGGTGCAATCGGTTGTCAGATATGTCTTCACCAAGTCCGAACCCACAACGTTGGTGGTAGTTCCATTTGCACCGTTACAAGTTAATGAGCGGTAATTGAACACGAACTGGCAACTGTTGGCTTCGCTCTGAATGGAAATACAGTGATTTGCCGTGGAAAAGTAGGGGGTTTCATCCGCGGCGTTGGTGGCCATGAGTTGACCAGAGCACAAGTAACTGCTTCCACCGCTTGTGAAAGTCATGCGCGCGGCGGCGTTGGATTCATTGGCCCAAGTTGGAAAGCAGACAGGGTCTTGATCGCAGGTAGCCTCCTGCGCTTCTACTGCAAAAATTTCTCGGTAGCCGTGGGTGTAGTCCACGCTTTCAAATGGAAGTTCTTGCGAGTTGCTGCTGTCTGGAACAAACCATTCAATACGACTTGTTTCTCCAGGCGCGAACATGCCCCACGCTTCGCCGTTTTCAAATTCGCCGCGGGCTTCGATGGGACCAATCACGCCTTCGCCATTTCCTGAAATAAGATACAGTTTTTCGCCTGGCGCCAGCATCACTCCTGAAAGATGCAGACGATTGAAAGTTGCGCCCATACCAGTTATTTCAAGCCGCCATACACGGCCACCATCCACATTCACCCATTGACCGTCACCAATGGTCGCCAAGACTTCTTCGGAAACTCCAATTCGCATTGGTGCAGGTTGCGCGGTGCGCTCATCCTCTTGAAGCACCTCGAAGAGATCAATATCTGCAAGCACCAAAGTTGGCGCTGGCATAAATCCAAGACCGAGTTGTTGAGTTGGGTAGCCCTCGATTGGCTTTGGTTCATTCAGCGGAGTGATCGGTCCGTGACCAGAGGCATCTGCGAACAACGAGGCAGTGATGCAAGAGCAAAGAATTGTGGCCAATGACGCTGATACGCAGATGTGGCTTTTCAATGTGGATCTTTCTAGGTGTGGCTAATTGCGAAGACTGGGACTGCGTTTAATTTAGGGGCAATAAGAGCGGTTGCAAGTGAAATTTGCAATAAAATACTAAGTTCAAGCGGGTTTGCGGACCTTGCGTGTGTTGCGCAATCTCACATCAGTTCGGCGGCGGCCGCGACGAAACATTTCTGCATCTCAGCGCGGATTTCTGCTTCGGTTGCATGCACTCCGCGCGCCTTCAAGTCGGCGTGGATTTTGTGTTGCACATCCATGTCGCCAGGGGTCTTCAAGTCCGCGCGAACTAATTCGCTTGTGTACTGGGCAATTTCCTCAGCGGTCATTTTGCACTTCGCGCCAACCCAAGCGGCCAACATTTTGTCGCGGCGAGCCTCCACCTTGAAGCGAAGCTCAGCGTCATGCGCGAATTTTTTCTCAAAGCTCTCTTCTCGTTTGTTGAATCCTGATCCAGACATGGTGCGATCTCCTTTGTGGTTTTAAAGTCTAGCCAAATTTAAATATTTGTCGTGAATTATTTGGCTTCGTTCAAAGCCTTGCGCAGCGTGGCGGCGTCGGCCGCTGGTTTGGGCCATTTCAAGTCGAGAGATTGAAGTGTCTTCAACAGAATTTCGCTGACAAGCAGGTTGCGAAACCACTTTTTATCGCTGGGAATAACAAACCACGGCGCGTGTTTTTCGCTGGTGGCCGCAAGCGCGTCATGAAATGCATCCATGTATTCGTTCCAGAATTTGCGCTCGGCTAAATCCGCTAGATTAAATTTCCAGTTGCGCTGAGGTTCATCAATACGGCTTTGCAGGCGCTCAAATTGCTCATCCTTTGAGATCAGTAGGAACAATTTCACAATGGTGGTGCCCTCATTCGTAAGCAACTTCTCAAAATTATTGATGTCCTCGTAGCGGCGCTGGCAGGTTTTGTCGTCGATCCATTTGTGCACGCGCGTAATTAGCACGTCCTCATAATGGCTGCGGTTGAACACGCCAATCATTCCCTTGCCAGGGCACGCCTGATGCACGCGCCATAAATAGTCGTGGGCCAGTTCAATTTTCTCGGGCTTCTTGAAAGACTTCACGTACACGCCTTGAGGATTCATGCAACTAAAGACATCGCGGATCACGCCGTCCTTGCCCGCGGTGTCGATACCCTGAATCACAATCAACAAGCCGCGCGAACTATCCGCAAATAATTTGTATTGCAGTTCTGAAATCGCTTTTAGATTTTCTTGAAAGATGGGCAGCATCGCCTCGCGCGTTAGGCCCTCGTCATCATTGGTCTTCCAATCCTTCAAATGCAGTTTGGATTTTGGATCAACTTGAAATTTGGAAAGATCGATGGACATTGCTTTGTTTCTCGTGTTTTTATAAGCGGTTTTGCTTGCGTTCATGCAAGGATAATCAACTTGCACCTTGGTGTGGGGAAGTAGCATCGCCATGTGTCGCAAGCGGATGGAAATCAATCCTTGATCAATGAAAGCATGTGCCGCGTGTGCTTGCGCAATTCACTTGCGCCGTTTTTGAGCAAGGACGGCTTGAACTATCTGCGATGTTCCCAATGTCAAGTCACGTTGGTGTCCGTGACGCAATTGCCAAGTCACCAAACGCAGTTGCAGAAATATCAACAGCATGAGAATGATCCGCTTGACGCGCGCTATCGCGAATTTTTAAATCGCTTGGCGGCGCCGTTGCTTGCAGTGTTGCCTCCCAATCAAGTTGGGCTTGATTTTGGTTGTGGTCCGGGACCTGCGTTGGCGGACATGCTTTCTCAAGCAGGACACTCCATGCGCCTATACGACCCGTTCTTTTTTCCAGACGCCACCGTGCTTGATCAACAATTTGACTTTGTCACTTGCACGGAAGTGGCGGAACATTTTCACCAACCGCACGCTGAGTTCACGCGCATGGTTGGATTGTTGAAGCCAGGTGGGCTATTGGCGCTGATGACAAGCTTTCAAAATGACGACAGCCGCTTTGCCGATTGGCACTATCGCCGCGATCCCACGCATGTCACTTTCTACCGGCAGGAGACATTTCATTTCATCGCGGGGGAGTTTGGTTTGACATGTGAAATCCCCAGCAAAAACGTTGTATTTCTAAGAAAAAAATCGGCGGATTGATGGGCGTGCTTGTGAAGTTGCAACAGAAACAATAACGCTCTTGCGCTACCTTGCACTTGCATGAATCAAAACTCACACATCCAAGAAATGAGGCTCCATGTACCGCTCCAATGATCGAATTATTGCCGGCGTGTGTGGCGGTATCGCTGAGCAACTTGGGTGGTCCGCCAACCGCGTGCGACTCGCGTATGTGATCCTCTCAATTCTGAGCGCTGCTTTCCCTGGAACACTGGTCTATCTCGTCTTGTGGTTTCTCATGCCAGAGCGTTCACGGTAGTGATCGCGCGAATCACATGACGCCATGAAGCCATTGCCACGGCGGCTTTGTCTTGATTGCATTTGAAACACACGCGCGAAGTGGTTACGCTTACAAATTGATGGTCACGTCGATTCCGTTGGCGCGCTCTGTCGCGCATGCAGAATTAACACAATCTGAATTTTTCAGAAGTGTTGGCTATCGCTCTCGCCCCAAAATTTCAAATGGAGATCGTTCACATGCTGAATGAAATATTGATTGATATGCGCCCGGAAATTTTGCTTCGCATTGGGCTTACGCTTGTGGCTGGATTTATTCTGGGTATTGAGCGCGAGCGCCATGGCCGCGCCGCGGGTTTACGCACCACGCTGCTTGTAAGCCTTTCCGCTTGCGCTGTGATGATTATTTCCGACTCTTTCTATGTGAAAAGTTTGGCCTTGGTGGGCACCGCTCCAGCGTGGCATCCAGATCCAGCGCGACTTGCCTCGGGCGCGCTTTCTGGCATGGGCTTCTTGGGCGCTGGCGTGATCATTCGACAAACTAGTCACATTGTTCGCGGCGTCACCACCGCAGCCACGCTGTGGTCGGCCACCGTGATCGGGCTGGCGTTTGGTTCGGGCGCTATTGGTATTGGCTTGCTTGCTTCGGTCGCGTCCATTGTGATTTTGTATTTGCTTCCAATTATTGAATCCAAAATTCAAGATGATTGGTACGCGGACTTTTCGGTCAATCTAAAAGATGGCGGAGTGGATGTGGATGACATCTTGAAGGAGCTCAAATCATTTTCAATCAAGATCAAGAGCCTTGATATCCAAACTTCACAGGAGCAACCGCGACAGCGCATGACCTTTCATCTGAAGTTTAAAAAGTTTGACTTGGTTCGCTTTCCCGTGAAGGTGAGCGAGCGCATCGGTCAAATGCCTGGCGTGCAAGACACGCATTGGCATGCGTGAGTACAGATGTCGGCGGTCATTTTTTTCTGCATCCATGCCGCCACGTGTGCGTTAGAATCTTTCAAATGAAGTGGCTTGTTTCTTTATTGTTCTTGGCAATCGCAAGTATTGATCGCTTTGGCTTTTGCGCTAGCGAACCAAGTTCCATATTTTCAAATCAAGAGCTACGCGTGGCTGTCATTTACAGCCCTCCATTTTCAATGGAGAAAAGTCCTGGGGTTTACACGGGTTTTTCGGTTGAATTGTGGGAAAAACTGGCCACTATGCTGAAGTTGAATTACGTGTACGTCCCTTGCTCAACGATGCCGGAATTGATGCAGAAGCTTGAATCCAGTCAAGTGGATGTCGCGGTGACGAACATGGTTGTGACCAGTTCAAGGCTGAAGCTGATCGATTTCACGCAGCCCTATTTCAACGGCGGACTTCGCATCATGGTCAACGCGGATCGTCGATTTACTTTCGCAAAATTCTATGAGGCCTTGGATAAATACGGATACATCGAAATTTTCTTGGTGTTTGCGGGCATCTTGCTGGCGTTGACCTATATTGTGACGTTGTTTCAACGACGATTGACCAAGGACTTTCCCCAGCGTTGGCACGAGGGGCTCGCCGATTCTTTTTATCATGTCATGTCCGTTGCCATGAATGGCAAGACCAACTACGCGGCAAAGACTGGCGCGTTGGGCAAAGTGCTTGCGGGAATATGGTTGATGTGCGGAGTCGCGGTGGTTGCCTACATCACATCAAGCGTCACCAGCATCATGACATTGAACAAATTGAAGAATGAAATCAATGGCGCGGAAGATTTAAACGGCAAGCTTGTCGGAGTGATGAAGGGCACGGCGGCTGAGGAATTCTGCCAAGTGCACCAGATGTATGTGAAGGCATACACCGACCCCAAGGTTGCTGTTTCCGATTTGATCAATCATCAAATCCAAGCCATTGTTGGCGAGGCGGCAAGTTTGCAGTACTACGACAAAATGCATCCCGAACTTCCGATCACTGAGGTTGGCTCAGTATTTAGCGATGAAAAGTACGCCTTTGGGCTGCCAAAAAAGAGTGATTTACGCACCGAATTGAACATCGGTTTGTTGATGTTGCAGGAGGATGGGTTCCTTCACGATTTGCAACTTCGATACTTCGGTGATCCTTGATCGCAACGATGCGGCGCCCTGGCGCGCATCACCGCGCGGGATTCATGCTGGAGTGAAGAAGTCGAATCTCATCAATGTTGAACACGCCACCGCGCCGACATGAGGCATGCAAGTGTGGCGATACGGACATGAACTGCGCCGCGTTTGATGCGCGCACGCCTCCGCCAGGAACAATCTCAACTGGGTCGCATGCGCCGGCATTTTTTATTTCAGCGCCAGATTTCATCCGCGTTGCAACATTTATATTTGCAGCGGCCTGGGCGTTCAAGGAATCGTTGCGCAGAACGGCGAGTCGTTGCTCAATAGTTGCGGACGCGGCGTCCCAACCCAACACGCCAGCGGTAACAACGCGTTTCATGCCCAGCGCGGTGATGTCGCGCATGCCGCGCGCGCGGTCGGTGATCAAATCAAATGTCCGCAGGAACGCAACTTCAAGTTTCAAAGCGCGGGCCAAATCGGCAAGTTCACCACATGCGTTCATGTCAACATTTCCATCCGCTTGAAGCAGGCCAATCGCCACGGAATTTGCGCCCGCGGCGGCCGCCGCCTGTATTTCTTCTTTGGATGCGTCCATCACACTCTTGTTTGCCATAAATGATTCAATCGTGAGCGTGAGCGGGGAATGCGCAAAGCGCGGGCGAATCATGACCACAAGATGCGTGTCCACAACAGATCGAATGCGCTCCACCATGCGCATGTTCGGAGTCCAACCTTCGCTTGGCAAGTCATCGCATAGTTCTAGACGAGTGGAAAACGGCGCGGCAAGAACCGCGGATTCCGGCGAGTCAACAGGAACTTCTAGCGAGCATCGCGAGGGCATCAAACACTTGCCAACGCTTGATCAAGCACGCCAATAATAAATTCAGCGTCGGCGCTGTTGATACACATGGGCGGTTTAATGCGAAGCGTGTTGCCAAACAATCCGCCCTTGCCGATGAGAAGTCCAAGATCCTTGCACTTCTCAAACACGGCGGCGCATTCTTCCTTGGCTGGCTCCTTGGTGGTTCTGTCTTTCACCATTTCAATGCCAAGCATCAAGCCCATGCCGCGCACTTCGCCAATGAGTGAATGTTTTTCCGCCAACTTGGCGAAGCCCGCTTTCAATTGTGCCCCAATTTTCAGGCAATTTGCCTGCAAACCTTCGCGTTCAATCACGCGCAACACGGCGCGGCCCTGCGCACATGAAACTGGATTGCCACCGAATGTGTTGAAGTGAATTCGGTTGGCGATGCTCTTGGCAATAGCTGGCGTGGTCACCACCGCGGCAAGCGGGCAACCATTTCCAATGCCTTTGGCCATGGTGACAATGTCGGGCGTTACGCCTTGAGTTTCAAATCCCCAGAAGTGCGTGCCCGTTCTTCCAAAGCCGGCTTGCACTTCATCCGCGATGCACAAACCACCAGCGGCGCGCACATGCTCGTAGGCATTTTTCAAATAGCCATTGGGTAACACAACGGTGCCGCCCACGCCTTGAATGCTTTCCGCGATGAACGCGCCCACTTGCCCAGATGTTCCAAATTGAATCAGGCTCTTCACATCAAGCGCGTACTTGCGGCCAGCGTCGGGGTCGTTTGCGCTAAATTGTCCGCGGTAAGTGTCTGGCATCACGGTGTGTTGCACACCAAATCCGTGGGGCACATTGAACTTCCATGTGTGGTGCGAAGTGAGCGCCATGGCTCCAGGACTTCCGCCGTGATATGCGTTTCGCAGGGCAATTACGTCATAATTGCCCGTCGCTGCGCGCGCCATGGTGATGGCTAAATCGTTGGCTTCGGAACCGGAGTTCACGAAGTAGCACACCTTTAAATCGCCCGGCATCTTCGCGGCGAGCTCTTTGGCAAACAGCGCAACTTGTGGATTTAAATAAATCGTGGTGGTGTGCACGATGGTTTCTTGTTGCTCAATCGCCGCCTTGGTCACTTCAGGATGGCAATGACCAACACTCACCGTGACAATTCCGCCAATGCAATCCAAGTAGCGGCGGCCGTTGTTGTCGAACAAGTATTGCGCCTTGCCCTCGACAATCATGATTGGATTTTTGTAGTAGTGAAAAATCGCCGGCGATAGAAATTGTTTGCGCATGGCAAGAACTTCTTCAGGGGATGGACCGGTGTATGGCTTGGGTGTGTAGGCGAATGGTGGAAGTTGCATTTGATGTGGTGTGTTGATGTTGGAAAGTGTGGTCACGGTTTAAGCATAGTTACTCAAAGCGCGTTGAGGAAATCACGTCAGCGAGTCATAGGCTTATTGGCAATGTGCAGTGGTTTGATGGCGCGCAGCACGCCGTACACCGCAAACGCAACGCCAAAGCCCACGAACCAGGAATAGTTGTACAAGTTCATCCAAAATGGACCAACGGTTGCCGCGTCGAGCACCTTAATCGTGCCCAGGAATCCTGGAATATTCGGGGCAATTCCCGCTGTCAGCGCAAGAATTGCCGTCACGCTGAAGCCGCCGTGGTAGCGGTACTCGCCCTGGTGGTGGTACAGGTCTTGCAAGTTCAACTTTGTGCGTCGAATCACAAAGTAATCGCAAATCAGAATGCCGCCGATGGGGCCAAGCAGGGCGCTGTATCCAACTAGCCACACAAAGATGTAGCCCGACGGATCGGCGATTAGTTTCCAAGGCATCATCAGAATGCCAATCACGCCCGTGATCAATCCGCCGGTACGAAACGAAATGGCACGCGGCGCCAAGTTTGCAAAATCATTTGCGGGGCTCACCACATTCGCCGCCAAGTTGGTGGCAAGCGTTGCAATGCATAGCGCCACCATGGCCACGATCAACACAACGGGGTTCTTAAATTGCATCAACACATTGACCGGATCCCAAATGGCCTTGCCGTAAATAATCGTGGTGGCGCTGGTCACGGCCACTCCAATAAATGCGTACAACGCCATGGTGAGTGGCAAGCCCGCGAATTGTCCCACCACCTGATCGCGTTGCGTGTGCGCGTAGCGCGAGAAGTCTGGAATGTTCAGCGACAGCGTGGCCCAGAATCCAATCATGCCGGTAAGCGCTGGAAAGAAGAAGGAATAAAATTGTCCGTCTTTGGGTTGTCCTGGCGCGAACGCGGAAGGTTGCGCCAAGATGGGGCCAAAGCCTCCGGCCGCGTCGTACGCCCACCACAGCAACGCAATTCCAAGAATGATTAACAGCGGCGCCTTGATTTGCAGCAAAATGCGAATGGAGTCAATTCCGCGGTAAACAACATACATATTGATGCACCAGAAAAATATGAAGCACGCGAATTGCGGCAAAGTAATGCCCAAAGCGGTCGCCCATGTTGGATCAATCAGAGCCGGAAAAAATGTGGAGCCGATCTTAAATATTGCCTCGCCACCAATCCAAGTTTGAATGCCAAACCAACCGCACGCAACCACAGCGCGCATGAGGGCGGGAATGTTGGCGCCAAGAATTCCAAATGACGCGCGGCAAAAAACTGGAAATGGAATTCCATATTTTGTTCCCGCGTGCGCATTCAGCACCATAGGAATCACAACGATCAAGTTTCCCAGGAACACTGTGAATATGGCTTGCGACCAATTCATGCCGCCTTCAATCAGCGACGAGGCCAGCATGTAGGTTGGCACGCACGCCGCCATGGAAATCCACAGAGCGGCAATGCTCCATGTTCCCCATTTGCGCTGTGACAGTGAAACTGGCGCAAGGTCGTCGTTGTATAAGCGAGAGTCTTCAATGCCATTCATTGCGAAGGCATAATCTGTATTTTTGTTGTTCATAAAGTTCTTATGTATCGGCAATAACTTCGCCGCTCATTGAGGCAATTTATTATGATTGACGCCAGAAAAAACGAACCAACCCAAATCCAATTGGGGGCGGCTTGCGTGATGCGGGCTGATTAAAAGTGGCTGGGCTTGCGCTTTAAAAATTGCCCGTGGGTGGTTGAACCCACAAACTTTCCGTCGCGCACGGCGATCTCGCCGCGCACCGTGACCACGCTTGCTCGACCCTGAATCTTCCAGCCTTCAAAAGCGCTGTAATCCACGTTCATTGCCTGTGTTTTGGCGCTGATCACGCCACGGTAGTCGGGGTCAAACACCACCAAATCAGCGTCGCTGCCAACGGCAATCGCGCCTTTGCGTGGATACAAATCAAAGGTCTTCGCCACATTGGTGCTGGCGGTCTTCACCATTTGTTCCAAAGTAATTTTTCCTGGCACCACGCCGTAGCTATACAGCAAATTCACGCGCTCCTCGAGCGATGGAATGCCGTTGGGAATTTTGGTGAAGTCATGCGCGCCCATTGATTTCTGTTTTGCAAAATCAAATGGCGCGTGGTCGGTTGCAACCGTGTCAATGTCGCCACTAGCAAGGCCGCCCCAAAGCACGGATTGATTTTTCACGTCACGCAGCGGGGGCGACATGACAAACTTGGCGCCCTCAAAGTTTGGAAGCTCGGCGTAACTTTTGTCCAACACAAGATATTGAATCAGTGTTTCAATGCTCACGCGCACTCCGCGAGCGCGGGCGCGCAGAGCCTCATGCAAAGACTCGGCGCAACTTAAGTGCACAATGTACGTCGCGGCGCCAGTCAACTCGGCGAAGGTCATCAGGTGGTGAACGCCTTCAGCCTCCACAAGCGGGGGACGACTTTCATGATGTTGCGCCGGATCGGTCTTGCCAGCGGCCAGCAATTCTTTGCAGCGCTCCGACACAAGCGTTTCGTTTTCACAGTGCGCCGTAACAATTAGACCGTGGCTCTTGGCAAATTTAAGCGTGTTGTACAGCTCGGCATCGTCAATCCCAAACGCGCCTTTATAAGCCAAAAACACCTTCAAACTGCTTATGCCACGCGCCACAATTTCTTCCAGCTTCGCCGCCGTGGTGGCGTCGAATTTGGTCACGCCCATGTGAAATGAAAAGTCGCACGCGGATTTTCCCACGGCGTTTGACATCCACAAATCAAACGCCTCAAGCGGATCATCGGCGCGCGACGGGCAACACATTTCAATCAGCGTGGTGGTTGCGCCAACCAGCGCGGCGCGACTTGCGGTTTCATAAGTGTCCTTGGCGAACGCGCCCATGAACGGCAAGTAAATGTGGACATGTGGATCAATGAAGCCAGGAAAAACATATTTGCCTTTGGCCTCGATCACGGTGGCGCCTTCGGGCGCGGTCAAGTTTGGACCAATGGCGGTGATGGTTTCGCCCTTGCAAAAAATGTCCGCGACAAAGCGTTTGCTATCCGTCACAATTTCGCCGCCGCGAATAAGAATGCTCATGTTGATTTCCTTGTGTCAGTTGGCCAACAATTTAAAAAATCACAGATCAAACATTGCGCGTGCGCAAAGCGGCGCTTGGTGGCGAATTACTTGCGCCACACATCGCCCACATTGCCGCCGAACCAACGCGTTGAAACAACTTTCTGTTGCGTGAAAAACTGCACGCCCTCGCGGCCCTGAATGTGCAGGTCGCCGTAGAAAGATTCATCCCAACCGGTGAACGGGAACATGGCCATGGTGGCGGGCACGCCCACGTTAATGCCAACCATTCCAGCCTTCACGCGTTGCTTAAACTCGCGGGCGGCGTTTCCATTTTGGGTGAAAATTGCCGCGCCATTGCCGTAATTTGAGCGGTTGGCCAATTCAATCGCCATGTTCAAATCGTCCATGCGCATCACGTTCAGCACTGGGCCAAACACTTCCTCCTTGGCAATGTGCATTCCATCCACAACATGATCCACAATTGTCGCGCCCACATAAAATCCCTTCGGCGCGTCGGCAATCTTCACGCCGCGACCATCGCAAATTACTTTGGCGCCTTCCTTCTCGCCGCTGGACACCAAGCTTGTGACCTTGTCTCGATGCGCGGCGGTGATCACCGGACCCATGTCTGGTTGAGCCACGCGATCAGTTGGACCAACGCGAATGTTGCGCGCCGCTTCAACAAGCGACGGCAACAATTTGTCAGCGGCCGCGCCCACAGTAAGAGCGGTGGAGCCAGCCATGCAGCGCTCGCCTGCGCAACCGAAAGCCGCCGTTGAAAGCGCCTCCACAGTCTTGGGCATGTCGGCGTCGGGCATGATCACAATATAATTTTTGGCGCCGCCGTTGGCTTGCACGCGCTTGCCATGCTGCGTTCCAGTTTCGTAAATATATTTCGCAATCGGAGTTGAACCTACAAACGAAATCGCCTTCACCTTTGGATGGCGCAGCAATGTGTCCACGCATTCGCGGCCACCGTGCACCAAATTCAACACGCCCTTTGGCAAGCCAGCTTCGTGCAGCAACTCAACCAGAACGTTCGCGGTTAAAGGAACCTTCTCGCTGGGCTTCAAAACAAAGGTATTTCCGCAGGCTAAAGCCACTGGGAACATCCACAGCGGAACCATGGCCGGGAAATTAAACGGAGTGATTCCCACGCACACGCCAAGCGGTTGATTCATGGTTTCGCAATCAACGCCGCGCGCAATCTCAAGCGTGTCGCCCATCAGCAGCGACGGAATGCCGCACGCATATTCAATGTTCTCAATGCCACGAAAAATACTTCCGCGCGCCTCCACCATTGTTTTGCCATGCTCGCGCGAAACGCATTTGCACAAGCGGTCAAAGTTTGCCTCGACCAGTTGGCGATACTTAAAGAACACGCGCGCTCGCTCCATGGGCGGCGTGTCGCGCCACGCTGGAAACGCGGCGTGCGCGCTTTCAACGGCTGCGTTCACTTCGGCGGCGCCACCAGCGGGGCACTCGGAAATCACTTCGCCAGTTGATGGATTGAACACTGGCGTGGACGCGATATTTGGTTGGATCCACTTGCCGTCCAAGAACATTGGACACGGAGTAAGAGCGGTCATTGTTGCGGACATTGGATTTCCTTGAAAAGATGCGAGAAAGCAGTCTATCTGCATTGCGCTTTTAGTTAAAGAGGTTGATGTGGGGGGGCAGATGGCTTGCGATGCGGAGTGATGTTGGGTGCTATCAGTCTGCTGCGTAAATACAAAGGCCCCGGCGCGCAGATTGTTTGCGATGCTGCGTGATCATGGGTGCTACCAGTCGCTCAGACAACGCACCCCGCGCAAGCAGGGCTTGCGCGGGTGCTAAACTCGCTTGTGGTAGCACCCATGATCACTCCGCGCGAATTAGTTCGGGCCTTGTGGGGCTCGGCATTTACTTTGTGCAACAATTTTTAAACTTGCGGTGGCGTGAAACTATTTGCGTGTGCGCCAACGTTTACGTTGTTAACGCATTTGCTGGTCGCGCGGCTTGTTGGCGTGTTCGGTTACAGGCGCAGGCGCGCCCCAAGTCACGGGGCCAAATTTGCTCAACAGGCCTCCTAGATCCGAACTATCAATAGTGCGATCGTGATTAAAGTCGCCAAAGGGCGGATCTATTTCTAACCAGTACAGAAGCAAAATCCCCAAATCGTTGGAGTCCACAAAGCCGTCCAGGTCAAAGTCGCCTTTGTCGTATTGACATTGGTCAGGGTGCGTATCAAGGTCATCGTCTGGCGCGCCCATCGCAATGTCGAATGAATCAAGTTCACCGTTCAGGTTGCAATCAAGCAAGGGGTTCTGATTCAATTCGCAGGCGTCAAGCAACGCGTTGCGGTTGCGATCAAGCACAGGATTTGCGCCAATGTCGCGCGTGTCAAGCAACCCGTTGTTGTTGCAGTCGCCGCTTTCGCCAATGCCCACATACTTGAGTTGCACCGTCATATAGCCAGTGCCGCATTCGCTGGCCGCAACCGCAGGCGCGGGCAGCAGCGTGATGGTGAGTTGCCCAACCGCAACAGCGTTTGCGAACGTTGCAAACGGAATTTGCACGGTGGCGGTGCTAATGCCTGCGCCGGTGGAGCAATTCACGCCGCCATTTTCAAACACACGCTGAATGGTGACGCCGTTTAGTTTCACGGTAAGAAATTCATTGCTTGCGTCAAAGTCGCCTTTGGCGGAAATAACAACAGGCACATCCGCAAAGTTGTCAGGCATAACCAAGTTGGTGAAGGTTGTGCTTACGGCAACATTGGCGGTTGGCACCCCAAGTGACGCAGATGTGATGTCGTATTCAATGGCGCCTTGGCAAGTGTCTGGCACTTGATCGTGGTTCAGGTCTGGCAGGGCAAAATCACGAATTTCAATGGCATCGTCCGTACTATTGTTGTTGCAATCAGCAAATGGTGTTTGGATAGCAAAACAGACGTCTCGCCCGGCGGCAATCTTTGTGCAGTAGCCCAAGTTTGAAGGTTGCGCATCAGTATTCATACTGCCCCAACTCAGAACAGAGCCATTGTTTTTAAGAGCGATGGAAAATGAGATGCCGCATGCGATAGCTGTAACGCCTGAGTTGGCAGCAGCAGGAATGTTGCATTGACCGTTAGGGTTGCTACCCCAGACAAGCACAGCGCCATCTTTAAGAGCAATGGTGTGGAAGTAACCACCCGCGATAGCACTCACGTTTGTAAGCGCGGCAGGTGGAATATTGCACTGCGAATAACTGTCATTACCCCAAGCTAAAACCGCGCCATTTTTAATCGCAATAGTGTGTTCATATCCGCAAGCAATTGCCGACACGCCTTGCAAAACAGTTCCCATGATCTGAACAAATTGTCCCTGCGGAGTGGTCGTAATGGGTAATCCGTTTGAATTTGTGCCTAGACTTTGACCGTAGTTGTTCTCGCCCCAACCTACTACCGACCCACCTTTGAGAGCGATGGAATGAAATCCATCGGCCGCGATAGCGTTAACGCCGGAGTTGACAGTAGGAGGAATGCTGCCGTATAAGTCAGTCCCCCAAGCTAGAACGCCACCATCTTTAAGAGCGAGGTTATGATAAAAACCACACGCGATTGCAGAAATACCTGATTGGGCAGCAATTGGAACTGCATATTGACCATAATTATTATTTGCGTCATTCCCCCAAGAAAGAACGGCACCATTTTTAAGAGCGATGGTGCGTGCGTAATTGCCCGCTATAGCAGAAACGCCGCTTAGAGCAGCAGCAGGAATGTCGCATTGACCGAAGTAGTTGTTACCCCAAGCCGTGACAGCACCAGTGGTTTGCGCACACACACCCGCCACACATCCAAAAACTCCAGCGCACACCGCAGCAAATCGCAGCATGCCTGTAATGTCAGTGAATGTTAAAAAACGTGTAGCAAAGAATGGTCGTGCGGTATTAGAAAAGTTCATGTTCAGGCCTCCAAAATGTTGCGCCCCGAAATGGAAAGACCGGAAGGCCCTGTGACGCGATAGCAGTATGACGCCATACCCATGTCAAAGCAAACAAAATCTTGTAATTAAATACAAGTAAAAGTGGGGGGTATTTGCATTCACTTCACCCAATACTTGCATGCTATATCTACGCAGATCACCACGCGCGAAACAAATCTGCATCGCCGTGAAACTATTTGCGCGTGCGCCAGCGTTTGCGTTGTTAGCGCATTTGCTTGTCGCGCGGTTTGTTGGCGTGTTCGGTCACAGGCGCGGACTCGCCCCAAGTCACGCGCCCAAAGTTGCCCAACATTGCTCCTAGATCCGAGCTGTTAATAATCTGATCATTGTTAAAGTCGCCAAATGGCGGATCAATTTCCATCCAATACAAAAGCAAAATCCCCAAGTCCTTGGAGTCCACAAAGCCGTCCAGGTCTAGATCGCCCTTTGCCATTTCGCAGGCGTCGGGTCGGCCGTCACTGTCGTCGTCAATTGCGCCGGCACCAACATCGCAGGTGTCAATTATTCCGTTGGCGTCGCAGTCAAGCGAAGCGTCTGCCTCCATGTCGCAACTGTCGGGAATGCCGTTGAGATTGCAGTCGGCAACGCCTTCAGCCAAATCGCAAGTATCAATGCGGCCGTTTCTGTTGCAATCAAGCGCGGCGTCGTCAACAATTTCGTATTGATCAATGAACATGTTGCCGTCGCAGTCAAGCGATGGATTCAGCAGAATGTCATACACATCCAGCACGCCGTTGCTGTTGCGATCAAGCACTGGGTTGTCCAAGATGTCGCAGGTGTCGGGGCGATGGTTGTTGTTGAAGTCTTTGTTTTCGCGTATGGCAATGGTGTGGTAGCCACCGCCCGCGATAGCGGTGATACCCGAGTTGGCGGCATCAGGAATGGTGCATTGACCGTTGCCGTTGTTACCCCAAGCCAGAACGGCGCCACCTTTAAGAGCGATTGTGTGGTAACGACCGCCCGCGATAGCGGAAACTCCCGATTGTGCAGCAGCCGGAATGTTGCATTGACCGTAGCCGTTGTAACCCCAAGCAAGAACAGCCCCATCTTTAAGAGCAATGGTGTGGTAAGTACCGCCCACGATAGCGGTGATGCCAGTCAGAGTAACGCCATTGATTTGCACTGGAACATTTCCAATGGCGCTAAAATTAGTAATTGGATTTCCACTGCCATCTGTTCCCTTGCATTGTCCATCGCTGTTGTAACCCCAAGCTAGAACGGTGCCATATTTAAGAGCGATGGTGTGGTAGGCACCACCCGCAATAGCGGCAACGTCGCTTAGAGCAGAATCAGGAATGTTGCATTGACCGAAGTAGTTGTAACCCCAAGCCATAACTGCACCATTTTTCATAGCGATACTGTGTTCGTCCCCGCACCCGATAGCCGTAACACCACTTTGAGCATTTGATGGGATATTGCATTGACCGTTGCCATTACTGCCCCATGCCAATACTGCACCATTTTTAAGAGCAGTTGTGTGTCCGTAACCACCCGCGATAGCTGCGACGTCGCTGAAAGCAGTGGCAGGAATATTGCATTGCCCATCGCCATTGTTACCCCATGAGAAAACTGATCCATTTTTGATAGCAACTGTATGAATTATGCCACATGCGATTGCTGTAGGTCCTGAGTTCGCAGCAGCAGGAATGTTGCATTGACCAGAATCGTTGTTGCCCCACAAAACAACGCCACCCGCATTCGCTGTATCACAAAAATCCAACGTGCCATTGCTATCGCAATCTAAACCAGGCGTGTCCAAAATTTCATAGGTGTCAATGAACTTGTTGCCGTCGCAGTCAAGCGCGCTGTTGACCGAAATGTCGTAGGTGTCCAACTCGCCGTTGTTGTTGCGATCAAGCAGGGGGTTGTCACGAATCTGGCACGCATCAAGCTGGCGATTCAGGTCGCGATCAAGCGCGGCGTTTGAATAAATTTCCGCCAAATCCCACACCGTGTCGCTGTTGCAATCCGCGCCCGGGGTAAGTCCCTGAAATTGCAATTGCATGGTGGTGCTGCCGTCGGCGCATTCGCCCGCGGTGACATACGGCGACGCAAGCAGTGTTATTTTCAGTTCGCCCGCCGTAGCGTACTGCGCAAATGTTGCCTTGGGAATTGTTAGCGTGACTGTGCTGACGCCGCCATTGGTGGCGTTTGTGCAGTTAATGCCTGTGCTGTTGGTGTTGTCAAAAATGCGTGCGTATGTAATGTCATTCAGTTTCACCGTAAAAAATTCGTTGGCGCTGTCAAGGTCGCCCTTCACGCGAATTGTGAGCGTGGCGTCGGTGTAGGTTGGGTACAGGTTGGTGAAGGTGTTGCTGTACGCGGTGTTGGCGGTTGGCACGCCTAGGTTTGCGGTGGTGATATTGAATTGATCAATGCCTTGGCAGGCGTCTGGAATCTTGTCCGCATTTTGATCAAGCGCGCCATAGTCGCGAACATCAATGTTGTCGGCGATGCCGTTGTTGTTGCAGTCAAATTCATACTCGACATAAACCATGCCATTTGCCCCGTTGCCACCAGCCCATCGAGTTGAAGAAGATTGGTCATATCCGCCCGCACCGCCGCCAGCTCCATAACCGTAGCCACCAAGACCACTAAATGATTGAATTCCATCACTAGCTTTAGGACCAAGCCCGTTCATCAGTATTCCGCCGCCACCGCCACCACCCGAATGTGAAGAGCGACCACCAGCTCCTCCAAATCCTGGAGTTAATTGATTGTGAATAAAAGAGTTGAATGTGGAAACAAAGCTTGCGCCTTGCCCAGTACCCGGAGTATTTGAGCATCCGCTTCCGTAATTTCCAGCAGATCCACCTGATCCACCAGAGGAACCAGGATTGCAACCTCCACCACCGCCACTACCACCATTCCACTGGCCTGTCACTATGCCGCCACCATTTGCTATTAAGAAATTCCCAAATCGAGAATCAGTCCCAGATGTCAAACCAGTAATGTCATTGTTGCCAATGGAAGTTAGACCTCCATTTCCACCGCGTCCAACTGAAACTGAAATTTGAAGGCCAGGTGTTACATTAAAAGTGCCTTCGCTGACGAATCCTGATCCGCCACCGCCTTGGTGCCCGTTTGCTCCGCCGCCACCTCCACCTATGGCGATTACATGAATTTGAGTAACGCCACTCGGTACTGTTAATAAATTACTTTCATTAGTGAAGATCACAAACGAGTCAACATTAGCCTGACTTGCCACCGCAACCATCGGCGCAGCCAACAACGCGGCAAGCGCGCACGCCTGCGCCGCGCTCATTGCGCGCGTGGAAAAACTTGGGCGCTTTGCACAAACGGCGCGTGCGGCAAAAACAGAAATAGAGTGTGCAAATGAACGGGTCGCGTTGATCATGGCTCAAGCCTCCAAGATATATGCGCCCCGAAATGGAAAGACCGGAAGGCCTGTGTAGCGCACAGGCAGTATGTCACCATAAGCGTGTCAAAGCAAACAAATTATTTTAATTAAATACAAGTAAACGTATGGGGAGTATTTGGCAAATTCACGCTGAAACGCTTGCAAAAATGTCTCGCGAAGTAAATGCCGAGCCCCTAGGGCGCGAACTAGTTCGCGCGTAGTGATCATGGCTGCTACCACAAGCGAGTTTAGCACCCGCGCAAGCCCTGCTTGCGTGGGGTGCGTTGTCTGAGCGACTGGTAGCAGCCATGATCACGCAGCATCGAGTGTTGTCTGGGCGGGTGGGGCAAAATTAATGCGGCGCGGAAAGTTGAGTGCTCAATGGCATCGGGCATTCGCCATTGTCTCCTTATAAATCTGCAAGAAAAACTGCTGCAAATGTGAAAGTGCTCCCGCGCTGTTTCTAGAGTGGCTTGGCTCGCACGCGTACAAGCCAATCATTGAACGCGTCAGCAAGCAATTCATAAACAATTCAGCAGGGAGGCAAGCATGGCAAAGGTAGGGAAGAAGAAGCGCAAGCCAGCAGTGGCAACGGCCGCGCTGAAGCATGTAGGGGCGAAAGAGAATGTGAAAGCCAAGGCGAAAGAGAAGGCGAATGACTTTGGAAAGGGCAAAGCATTTGACAAGGTCCAAGGCATCGTCCCAGACAGCACTCCAGCCAGCGTCAGCTTTGATGTTGTGTTGGGACTGATTCAGGCGGCGCGGGCGCGCGCGGTGACAGCGGTCAACACAACGCTGATTGAGTTGTACTGGAGCATTGGTCAATACATAAGTCGCAAGGCCGCAAAGGATGGGTGGGGCACGGGTACGGTGGCGGAATTATCGCGCACGATTCAGCGCAAGTACCCAGGAATGACGGGGTATTCCGCGAGCAACTTGTGGCGAATGACCCAGTTTTATGAGATGTATTGTGAGCAGCCAAAACTCGCACCACTGGTGCGAGTTTTGTCGTGGACGCATAACTTGATCATTTTGAGCCGCTGTAAGGGCAAAGAAGAACGCGAATTTTATTTGCGATTGACTGTGCGCGAGAAGTGGGTCAAGCGAGATTTGGAACGTCAAATTACTGGCGCACTGTTCGAGCGCACCGTACTCGCACCGCCGAAAATGTCCGCGGCGTTGGCTGGCGCGCATCCAGAAGCGGCGGCCATGTTCAAGGACAGTTACTTGGTGGAGTTTCTTGAATTGCCGCGCGACCATTCGGAACCGGACTTGCAGCGCGGGCTGCTTGAGAAACTGAAACGCTTTCTTATAGAGCTTGGCCGCGACTTTAGTTTTGTTGGCAGTCAATATCCGCTGCAAGTTGGCGGGCGTGACTTTGCGCTTGATTTGTTGTTCTTCAATCGCGCACTGAATTGCCTAGTGGCCATTGAATTAAAGATTGGCGAGTTTGAGCCCGAACATTTGGGCAAGATGGAATTTTATTTGGAGGCACTTGATCAATGCGTGAAGAAGCCGCATGAGAATCCGTCGATTGGCGTGTTGTTATGTGCTACCAAGGATCGCAAGGTGGTCGAGTTTTCCTTGCGGCGCGCAATGTCACCGGCGTTGGTGGCGCAGTATCAAACCAGTTTGCCAGACAAGCAATTGCTGCAAGACAAACTGAATGAGTTTTTTGAGTTGGAGGAGCAACAATCTGAAATGGATCGCGCGAAATAAGAGGTTGCCTCAAAAGGGGCGAGTACGTTCGCGCGTAGTGATCATGGCTGCTACCACAAGCGAGTTTAGCACCCGCGCAAGCCCTGCTTGCGTGGGGTGCGTTGTCTGAGCGACTGGTAGCAGCCATGATCACGCAGCATCGAGTGTTGTCTGG